>CAWCBX010000216.1:0-15292 GCA_963793595.1 uncultured Gammaproteobacteria bacterium
ATGCCTACAATATCGTCTTGCACGAACTGGATATACTGGGTGAGGACCCGGATTTTATTAAGACCTTGCTGTCGAATTTTGAGAACGAAGGCCTCAAGCATATCGAGAATCTTAAACTGGCAATTGAGAACGATTATCTTGAATATCGCGAACAGTTACATGCTTTGAAGGGCTCCGCAACTGAGCTCGGTGCCGGTAAACTCGTGGAAACATGCCAGCAAGCAGAAATGTTGAAACCCTATGACATGGATAGTGAGAAGATAAATCAAATGTATTTACGAGTAGAAAAGGTGTTTAAAAGTACCGTAGCTGCATTAAATAATGCAACTACGGTTAATCAAGACATATATAAAAGCAAAACTACTGACTAAAAATCAGGGAATTAGTCATTAACGCGTGAATTCTGTCTGCGAACGAGTCGTTCCATCATACGCAAATCTTTCTCGGTCAGATTCATCGCTGCATCAGCCCAAACTGCACCTATATCGGCGAGTTCCTTGTAACTGACCTGGTTGCAAATATCTTTTAGTTTTTGCATTGATCTATAGGAGTTCATGTTTCTGCGATTCGCTTTAATGTAGCGATAGACTGCCAGTTCTCCTTCCCCCTTTTCTGCGAGAATATCGACTACACCCATGTCGAAAAGTTGTTCAGCTGTGTAAAGGCCTCCGCTTAAAATCATTTTTTCAGCGGCAGCAAATCCGATTTTTCTGGACAACAACGAGATACGCTCCCATTCCGGGAAAGAGATTAAACAGGACTTCTGGTAAGCCGATTTTGATGCCTCTTTCGGCGATGACTATATTCGCTGGAAACAGCCGATTCAAAACCACCACCCAGTGCATCGCCCTGAATCAGGGATATAGTTGTCAGATCTTCGCCGAGATGTGTAAATTTTGATAAAGGATATCGATACTGTGATTGCGTAATCAAGCAGCCCGTCTCGATTTTTACCGGATTCGATAGTACTACTGAACAGCTCCAGGTCACCACCCAGATTGAACACGTCCCTCCACATCGGAACCCAACACCAGATAATCATACTTTTCACCGTTGGTCTTCGCTCATTTCCTGTTTCACGTTATCGAAGTATATCGTTGATATCGTCGAGCAATCTGTGGGTAAAAGAAGGACGTGGTGCGCCGTTCATTAAAAACCAGCCTATTTTGTTTTTGGCGTCGTAGTAGGTTTTGAGTTGTGACTTATCCGCAGTAGGATTGCTGTTCGACGTGAATTCACTGATATATGCTACATTGCTCATATTCTCTCTCCGGATTTTAATGTCTTCTTTACCTGAATATTGCATTCAGGAATGGCTTTGGTTATACGTGCCCAAGCACATTAAAAATGCTTTTATTTCAGGACTTTATCCACTTCTTTTAATGAGTGGGTTATGAGGCTAATTTACCGAAAAGAGATATGATTGCAAGCAAACTGTGACCAAGTTCACAATGCTTAGAATAGAATTCACTTTAAGTTAAAGTGTTAAATTATTGTATGGAATATGATTAAACGATTATGTTTAGCTGAAAAAATATTTTCATTTTTTTACTTTAAACCACTTAAACAACGTTAAAAACAGTGCAAAAGTGTTTGATAACGCAAAAGAAGTATGTCGAAATCTCGACGCTTCCCTGTCAATTTATTGACTAAAAATTGACCAGTTAATCGGCTTCGTCTATCCAGGCCATCTGGATAGCTTCCAGAATCTTTTCGTTCGATCGATTGGGGTCATCGTCAAATTCATCGAGCGCACAAACCCAGGCATGCAGATCGGTAAAACGAATATACCGGGGGTCGACATCTGTATGCGTTTCGGATAGTTCTATGGCGATATCCAGTGTATCTGTCCATTTCAGGCTCATGCTCTGCTCCTAGTGATTTTCCGACACCATGTTAATGGTGTATTTTGGTATCTCGATCGTCAGGGCTTCATCCCCAACCAGTGCCTGGCAACTCAAACGCGAATCCATGTCGAGGCCCCATGCTTTGTCGAGGTAGTCATCTTCGTCCTCAGTCGATTCCTCCAGGGAATCAAATCCCTCACGCACGTATACATGGCAGGTGGTGCAGGCGCAGGATTTCTCACAGGCGTGTTCAATCTCGATACCGTTACTCAGCATTGCGTCGCATAAACTAATACCTGGCTCTGACATCTATAACCGCGCCCTGCGGGCAGATTTCCTCGTGAGGCAATATGGTAATTCTGGTCATCAAACATCAACCTCGTCAATTTGTTTTCCTGCCAGTGCTTCCTGCACACTCGCATTCATGCGTCTGGCGACATAGAACTCGCTTGCGTCTTCTACCGCCTTGATTAATTGTTTGAGCTCAGCGGCGGAGCCCGTCTCTATCATTGCTTCAAGCTTGTCACGATGCTGGTGAATCTGGGCAATTTCTGAATTACTCAACAAAACTTCTCCATCCTGTGCAAGTGCCGTATTGATTGCCTCGACTACCCTTTTAGCCTCGACCTGCTGCTCCTTAAGCATGCGCAGTTCGATATCTTCGCGGGCGTGCTCCATCGAAGCCCGCAACATTGATTCGATCTCCATATCGGTTAGTCCGTATGAGGGCTTGACCACGATATCTGCACTAACTCCACTGGTGGTCTCCTCGGCGGTAACCGACATCAGGCCATCGGCATCTACCTGGTAGGTAACGCGTATCCTCGCTGCGCCAGCGGTCATCGGTGGAAAGCCTCGCAGTTCAAAGCGCGCCAACGAACGGCAATCGGAGACGAGTTCTCGTTCACCCTGCACCACGTGAATTGACATTGCGGTCTGACCGTCCTTGAAGGTAGTGAAATCCTGCCCCCGGGCCACGGGGATCGCAGTATTGCGATTGATTATTTTCTCGCTTAATCCGCCCATGGTTTCTATACCCAGCGATAACGGCAGTACATCGAGCAGGAGCATGTCGCTGTCGGGTTTGTTGCCAGCCAGAATATCAGCCTGAATCGCCGCGCCAAGTGCGACTACCTTGTCGGGATCAAGCTCGCACATGGGTTCACGTTCAAAAAACTCGCCTGTCATCGACTGCACCAGGGGTACGCGGGTCGAACCCCCGACCATAACCACCTGGCCGATATCATTTTTGGCAATTCCGGCATCTCGTAAAGCCCGCCGACAGGCAGTCAGGGTTTTCTGGATCAGTGGCTGGATTAATTCGTTAAACTGGTGTCGATCAATTGTTCCACTCCACTGCTGTTGCTGATACTCGATCAGAATCTCGGCCGATTCGGTGGTAGTGAGTTTTTCCTTGGCCTGTCGTGCTGCCAGCAGGATATGACGTGCCAGTTTGGCATCGATGTCGGCAAAACCCGCCCTGCTGGATAATCCACTCACCCAGGGCGTGATCCATATCGTCACCACCCAGCGATGAATCTCCCCCGGTTGCCAGAACTTCAAATACGCCCTTGTTAAGCCGCAGAATCGAGATATCAAAGGTACCACCACCAAGATCATAAACAGCAATCAGGCCATCAGCGTCGCGATCCAGGCCATATGCTACTGCAGCTGCAGTGGGTTCATTTAACAGGCGGAACAGATTTAGCCCGGCCAGGGTCGCCGCATCGCGGGTTGCCTGGCGCTGTGCATCGTCAAAGTAAGCCGGTACCGTAATGACAACGCCGTCGAGATCACCGCCGAGACTTTGAGTAGCGCGATGGGCCAAGGTTTTGAGAATTTCAGCGGATATTTCCACCGCACTCAAATCACCACTTCGAGTCCGAATCCTCGGTACGTTACTGCCTTCGCTGGTAACAAATTCGTAGGGGACTACATCGCCAAGTTGAATCACGTCTTGCCGGGCTCTCCCCATTAGCCTTTTGATCGAGGCAATGCTGTTTAGGGGGTCACTGGTTTGCATTGCCTGCGCTTCGTATCCCACCAGGGGTTGCGCATTACTGAAATTGACCACCGATGGCAGCAAACTTCGCCCGTCCTCATCGGGTAAACAAACCGCCTCGCCGCTGCGAACCGTTGCCACTAACGAATTGGTCGTGCCGAGATCGATTCCCGCCGAGTAGCGATGCGCGTGAGGGACAGTTGCTTCACCTGGCTCGGATATCTGTAGTAAGGCCATCAGAACTCCTCCAGTTCGAACTGCAGCTCGGATAGCTGTTGCTGAATACGCTGGATAAACTGCATTTTTCGGCTACTCACTATGGCCTTGTCAAATTCTGCAGCTTCAAAGTGAGAGACAAATTCCCTGGCCAGTTCTTCTGCACGATGTGCCAGCCGGGTCTCGATTTGATCACTTCGTTGCAGTCCATCCTGGCCATGCCGACAGGACTCGACCTGCTCCCGTAATTCGATTTGTTCCATTAAAAACTCGGTGTCCGAGGTCGTAGTTGAATCATCAGGGATATCGGCTCCATTGATTTCGAGCAGGTAACGAGACCGCTTCACCGGATCCTGCAGCGTTTCATAGGCCTGGTTGACCCAGGATGCCACCTGCACCGACAGGCGCTTATCACGGTCACTGGCGTTGACGTATCTATCGGGATGATAAGTCGACTGCAGGCGCTGCTGTTCGGCGTGTAAACGGCTGCAATCGATATCGAAAACAGGGTTCATTCCAAATAGCTCGAAATAAGTTTGGCTAAGGTCCGGGGACTGCATAAAAATGGTGGCTAGAATCTAGATGGTAAAGCTTTCACCGCAGCCACAGGCGTCCTTGGCATTGGGATTTTTGAACTGAAATCCTTCATTGAGTCCGACCTTGGCAAAATCGACCTCGGTACCATCGAGGAAAACAAGGCTCTTTTTATCGACTATAACCTTGACCCCCTTCGTCTCGAATACTTCATCGTCATCCTGAAGCTCATCGACAAATTCGATGACGTAGGCCAGCCCGGAGCAGCCAGTGGTTTTGACACCAAGCCGCAAGCCGATGCCCTTGCCCCGGTTGGCTATAAAATGCTGCACTCGAGATGCCGCCATGTCGCTAAGATGTATTGCCATTTATATCTCTCTACACCGCTGCCTGGCGGATGACCGCGGGCAACTTCTTTACCAATTCCTGAAGTTTCATGATTAACATTTCGACATCCTGCAGACTGTTATCCATGCCAAAACTTACTCTTACTGCGTTCAACGCGAGATTGTCCTCGACGCCCATCGCCTTCAGTACATGGCTGGGCGCGGTCACGGCGCTATGACAGGCCGAACCACTGGAGAGTGCAAAACCAGCCCGATCCAGCTCCATCAACAGGGTTTCACCGTGATAATAGGGCAGCGCAAAATATGTTGTATTCGGCAGCCGTGGCGCCTGCTGACCGAACACGACACTGCCCGGGATGGTAGCCAGCCTGCTTTCAAAAACGTCTCTCAACTGCACAAGGTGGTGTTGCTTCTGCTCCATTTCAAGCCGCGCAACCTGCGCAGCCTTGCCAAGCCCCACTATCCCGGCAACATTCTCGGTACCACCTCGACGTTTATTTTCCTGAAGCCCACCGCTGATCAGAATATTCTTCGGTTTACGATTGACGATCAGCGCCCCCACACCCTGTGGGCCGCGTAGCTTGTGGGCGGAAAAACTGAGTGCATCGATATCCAGTTGCGCCATATCCAGCTGAATCTTGCCGACGGCCTGGGTAGCATCACTATGCACCAGGCAGGAATCACGATCGACCATGGCGGCCAGCTCGGCAACCGGCTGGATCACACCAGTCTCATTGTTGGCATAAATAATCGATAACAACTGCGCATCAGCACTGGCGAGAACCGGACTGGCTGCCTGCAGGTCAATCACCCCGTCGTGATCAGGTTTCAGTAAAACAACTGCCTGCCCTTCAGCCTGTAGTTGCTTGAGTGGCTCGAGAATGCTGGGATGTTCTATTTCACTACTGACAATGGGTCGTTCGATGCTTCTATCGACATAACCTTTTAACAGCAGGTTATTCGCTTCAGTTCCGCCCGAAGTAAATATCACGGCATTACTCGAACAACCCAGCAGATTTGCAACCTCGGCGCGAGCGGATTCAATTGCGGAACGCGCCATACGACCATAGCTGTGCAGACTCGACGGATTGCCGGTCGGGTTCTGTAAGAACGGCAGCATTGCATCCACGACTTCCGGGTGCATCGGCGAGGTTGCATTATGGTCGAGATACACAGGCATTGGCTTAAATCAGATCGCCCTGTTGCTGGCGTAAATCATGGGCGCGGGAAAGTTCCTGCACTTCGTTGTTTCGCATCATGTCCGCGAGCGAGATCGTGGTCAGGTAATTTTCGATTTCAGTGCTCAGCTCTTGCCACAACTGTTCAGTCAAACAGGGTTCGTAACTCGGTGAGCCGTTGACAACATCCTTGTCCGCCACCTGCATTTCCTCGTCTACCGCGCTGATTACATCGGCAATGCAGACCTGGTCAGGCGAACCGCCCAGACTGTAACCACCACCGGGACCACGGGTGCTCACTACCAGCTTGTTGCGCCGCATCTTGGCAAACAATTGTTCCAGGTACGAAAGTGAAATACCCTGCCGGATGGAGATATCGGCAAGCGAGACTGGACCGTGGTCGGAGTGCATGACAAGATCTAGCAGTGATGTCACTGCATATCGGCTTTTAGTGGATAGTCGCATCGTGGATGTGGTTGGCGTAAAACGAGCTTAGTATACAATCCTGACTAAAATGGTCAACTATTATCAAGCGGAAGTTTGACGATTACCCTGGTACCTGTACCTGGCTCACTTTCGATAACAATTTGTCCACCATGAGCCTCGGCTATGAGTTTGCATAAATACAGCCCGAGACCATAACCCCCGGTATCTCGCTGTCTTGCGTGGTCAGGCCGATAAAAGGCTTCGGTGAGTCGTGGAATATCTTCCGCGGCGATGCCGATACCCCGATCCTGCACTTCGATGACGACATACTTCTGACCATGGTGCAGATTGACGTCAATCAGGGTTTGCTCGTCGATAGAGTAGTGGCAGGCATTATCCAGCAGATTCTTGATCAGCAATTTGACACGTAACTGATCCACTTCGAGCTCGATCGGAGACATGCTGGTTTTGATACGATTTCGACAGGGATGGAGCTGAACGACTTCTTCGATAAGATTGAGCATCTCACAGCGACTCAAGCTTAGCGGCGCATGACTGCGGTTTAATTTTTCAGACTCCAGTATGGCCGCGACAAGCGTTTCCATTTCACGGATATCGTCGATCAGTTTTTGTTGAATTTCGCTCTCATCGAGTAGTTCGAGATTGACACGCATGCGGGTTATCGGCGAGCGCAGCTCATGGCTTATCGCCAGCAGCAAGCCCGATTTACTCTCCAGCATGGCCTTGATCTGTTCTGCCATCCGGTTGATCCCTGCCGCTAACAAGGCTAGTTCTCCCTTACCTTGCACTGCGATGGCTTGCGTTAGATCACCCTCGCCTATCTTCTTTACCTGTGTGGAAATCGCTCCAATCGGCCTGAACATGCGTCTTATCGCGAAATACAGTAAAAACAGGATCGAACCAAGCGCGACAAACAACACCCAGTGGCGACGCTCGGAACCCTGGCGAAAACTGTTATCGATAGCAAATAAATACTGGTAACCCTGTTGTTGAATCAACAGGTATTGATCGCGTCTATGATGGCTTAAATAGACATTGTCGTAAGGCCGGGGTGCAGGTTCGAAGTCGTAACTGTCAACGGTTCCCAGTTTCGGACTCGAGGCCCAGTTTATCTCCTTGCCTTCGATTCTGATCTCGAATGGTAGCTCGTTTGCCAGTTGCTGGGCTACCGACAGGTCTGGCGGATTGCCGATGTCATCGATCAGATACTCGATGTAGCGCTCGACATTGGGCAGGATTTCATTTTGTACATGTGGTTTCAGGCGCCGTGCGAAACTGGTGGCGAGAATGATCGCCAGCGCCAGGATCGAAATTAAAAAGTAAAACAGCAGCCTGAAGATCAGGCTCTGCCACCTGGATTGTAAGTAATCCCACATTATCGATTCACCAGCTGATAGCCCTGACCGCGCACCGTACGAATCAGTTCAGGACGCTGTAACTTCTGCCTGAGCCGGCTCACCAGCACATCGATTGCGCGACTGTAAATATCGGCATCCAGGCCGCGTAGCGCCTGCATGATTTCGTCACGCGACAATACGCGATCCTGATTTTGTACCAGCAAACTCAGTAAGCCGAACTCGGTAGCGGTCACGGACACCTCTGCATCGTTCCGTTTAAGCTGTTTCCTGGCAATATCCAGCTGTAACTCACCAAACTGGTAAACACTGTTTGCGGTTACCTGGCTGGCGCGCTTGAAAATATTCTGGATTCGCACCACCAGCTCGCGTGGTTCGAAGGGTTTGGGTAAGTAATCATCCGCTCCCAACTCGAGTCCGACAACTCGATCCATAACCTCGCCACGAGCGGTCAGCATCACGATCGGAATTTCGCTGAACTGGCGGATCCGTCGACAGGTTTCGAAGCCATCGATTTCTGGCAACATGACATCCAGCACGATCAGGTCATAGCTGTGCCGCTTGATGTGTTCAATTGCTTTTAGCGGGTTGGTTTCATTATCGAGCGACATTTCGAACCTGGCAAAATACTGCCGCAGGGCTTCGGCGAGCCGTTCATCGTCGTCTATCAGTAACAACTTACGCATTCGTTCGCCTGCCTGGTTCAAACCGGCATTGTACAACGCGACTCCTGCCTGAGAAGCCGCGTTGCAGATTATCGACGGGTTTAATCGCTATCGCCATGACGGTGGTGTTGGTGCCGATGCTGCATGAATTTCTGCATTTTCTGTTTTTGCTCGACACTCAAAGAATCGAGAAATACGGCCAGGGAGGTAATAACGAGCGGTGCCTTTTCATTGATCATGCGGGTTTTCTGCTGTATCAGCTCGAGCGCCCTGGCCTGGTTGAAACTCGGTTCCTCCAACAGGGCTTCAATTTCAGTAAGATTTTGAGCCTTCGTAATTTTTGCATCTTGCATGATTTGAACAAAGGTTGCGGCCAGTTCCGCAAAGTTCTGTTGTTGCTGGCTGTCCAGATCAAGCTTGCGTGTGACCCGCTCGGTAACAAACTCGACCTTTTCCTCGCGGGACATACCCCAGTCGTTATGTTTGCTGAATGCGTACACCGCACCAGAGCTGCCGGCAATGAGTAGAGCCGCGGTAATGATTCGGGTGGAAAGTTTCATGGATAATCTCCGTAGTTGATTGATTACGGAAAAGGATTCTAGGGAATTGATCGTTACAAAGCTTTTCAGCAGCGTAACGTTTTGTAACAGTTTGTAACAGCTAGCCTGCATTTTGCATGCAGGCTAGCGTTGTTGTTTTTCAATTGCCGTCAGCATGCCACGCAAAATGTTAATTTCGTTGCGCGTCACCTCGCTGCGCAGATAAAGCCGTCTCAATCTTTGCATAATCATTCCCGGTCGCTGCGGATCCAGGTAACCGGTCAAATGCAGAACATTTTGCAGATGCTCGAAATAGCCCTCCAGTTCAGCATGCGGGACCGGTAAATCATTTGCCTCTGGCGATTTGACTGCCATTGACTCATCAGTAGCCTGGCGCTGGAAGATTTCGTAACAAAGCACCTGGATAGCAGAGGCGACGTTGAGCGAGCTGAAATCAGGATTGGTCGGTATGCACACCATGTAATTGCAGAGCTGTATTTCCTCGTTGCTCAAACCCGAATGCTCGCGTCCAAACACCAGGGCTATTCGAGTCGTGTCATCCATGGCTGTAAGCTTGTCAGCCATATCCGGCGGACTGAGTTCTGGCCAGGGAAGCGAACGACGCCGCGCGCTGGCAGCGATTACACAGCTACAGTCAGCGATCGCTTGCGCAAGGTCCTTGCAGGTTTCACGGTTATCAAGAATGGCATTGGCCCCCGAGGCCCGGGCATAGGCGATATCACCCACCGGGCATTGTGGGTCGACCAGCGTCAGATGGCTGAAACACATGTTACCCATGGCTCTTGCCGCGGCGCCGATATTTCCAGGGTGCGTCGTTCCCACCATGACTATTTTGATATTTTGCGGCTTCATTAGCTGGTGTCCCGGTTGATGCTAGGTTCGGTTTACTTCTGGTTTAATTCAAGACCGTTTGGTAGACTGCGCGCCTTTCTCAGCACGATGAATTCCCACCGATGCAACCAATGCTCAATATCGCGATTCGAGCGGCCCACCGCGCTGGTGATTTTATCGTTCGTAAGATTAATAAAATACCCGACTTAAAGGTCGAAGTAAAAGCACAAAACGATTATGTCACCGAAGTCGATCGGGAAGCTGAAGCGCTCATTATCGAGGAATTGCTGAAGGCCTATCCAGGTCATGGCATCCTCGCTGAAGAATCAGGTGTCATCGAAGCCGGGGCCGAGTTCCGCTGGATCATTGACCCGCTCGACGGCACCACCAATTATCTGCACGGATTCCCCCACTACGCCGTCTCAATAGCCTGTGAACATAACGGGAAACTGACCCAGGGTGTAATCTATGACCCGATCAAGCAGGAACTATTTGCCGCCAGCCGCGGTGATGGCGCTACCCTGAACAATCGCAAGATTCGTGTCGGCAAACTGAGAACGATCGAAGGTGCGTTAATCGCAACCGGTTTTCCTTTCAAAAACCCTGAAAAACTCGATGAATTCCTGAAACTGTTTAATGCCTTTTTCACCTCGGTCAGCGATATTCGGCGCGCCGGTTCAGCGGCACTGGATATGGCCTATGTCGCCGCGGGTCGCCTGGATGGCTACTGGGAATCCGGCTTGAACGCATGGGACCTGGCGGCCGGTGCTTTGATTGTTCGTGAAGCCGGTGGCCTGGTTACCGACTATAGCGGTGACGGGCTTTTTCTTGAAAACGGGCAAATCGTTGTTGGAAATTCCCGGATTATTGCCGATATGCTGCGCATCATACAGCAGCAGTTGAAGGCGTAATCCCGCTCTCCAGCCAGGACAGTCTTACAGCGTGACAACTTTTACCTGTAATTCCTCAGTTGTCCTACCAGTACACCATGAATACTGACCCGTTCAGCAGGGTATATCATCGGCTCCATATACTGGTTTTCCGGAATCAACGCAATTTGCGCCTCCCCCCGGCGTTTGAAGCGTTTTAAGGTTGCTTCGGCCTTGTCGATCATCGCCACCACTATATCGCCATCATTGGCAACGGGCTGTTTCCTGATAATGACGTAGTCTTCATCGAGAATTCCGGCATCCATCATCGAATCACCGGTAACCCGCAAGGCAAACAATTCAGGCCCCATGAACATCTCGGCCAGGTTCAATTCCTGCTGATCCTCGATTGCTTCAATCGGGAATCCGGCGGCTATTTTACCTGCGAGGGGAATTGTCGGTGGACTTACCAGGGGCAAATCCACCAGGCTCATGCCTCGCGAATTACCCTTGACCCGATCGATGTAGCCCTTGTCTTCCAGTGACTGCACATAACGATGAATGGTTCCATGCGAGGATACCCCGATAGCCATGCCAATTTCCTTGAACTTCGGTGCATAGCCATGCTGCGCCAGATAATTACGGATAAACTGTAGTGTCTTTTGTTCCTGTGAAGTTAGCATTTTTCGTAACTCTTCTCGTTTTATTCTCAGCCAGTTTAGAGAATAAAACGAGAACATGCAACCAGTGTTCCTGCAAACAGGAAATTTCAGATGCTAAGAAGAACAGCTCAAATCGATATGACGCGCCCAGTCAGGAGGTTCGGCTGCATAGTGTGCTAGCTCGGGTTGTTCATCAAATGGTTTCTGCAACAGGTCATGCAAGGTTTCCAGCTCGCTGAAATCCCCCTGCTCGGCGCTTTCGATAACTTGCTGCGCGAGATAGTTGCGCAGGATGAACTTTGGATTGACCGCGAGCATTTGTCGTCGACGCGATTCTACGGCTGAATTCTCGGTCTCGAGTCGAGCCAGATAATCCTGATACCAGGCAGCAAAACCTGCGCGGTCTATAAACATGTCCGCTAATCCACCATCGCCGTCTGCAGTCTGGCCGACTTCACTCAGGCGGCGGAAAAAGTTGGTGAAATCAACTGCCTTTTCCATCAATGCAAAAAGAGAGGAAATCAATTTCTCGTCTCCTTCGCGAAACGACTGCAGTCCAAGTTTCGCAGCCATGCCCTGGTAGTAATGCGCCAGGTATGCAGGCTGGTATTCGGCGAGCAGCTGTTTGGCTTTCTCAGCCGCCTCCTCACCGCTTTGATCGTCAATCAGCGGTAGCATCGCCTGCGCCAGGCAGGACAGGTTAAACAAGCCGATGCGTGGTTGCTGATCGTAGGCATAACGACCCTGCTCGTCGGAATGGTTGCAGACGAAGGCGGACTGGTAGGTATCGAGAAATCCATAGGGTCCGTAATCGATAGTAAGCCCGAGCATCGACATATTGTCGGAATTCAGCACACCATGGGTAAAGCCAACCAATTGCCACTGTGCAACCAGGCTGGCAGTTCGCTCGATAACCTGGCGCAATAGCTCCAAATAAGGATTCTCGGCGTCGGCGCAGGCCGGGTAAAACTGCTCGATGATGAAGTCAGCCAGGATTTTCAGTTCGGCATACTGCTGCCGGTAAAAAAATACCTCGAAATTACCAAAGCGCAGATGGCTCGGTGCCAGACGGGTCAACACTGCCGCGGTTTCGGGACGTTCGCGATACACCGCGTCATTGCTGCCGGTAATGCATAAAGCACGCGTGGTAGGAATACCCAACGCCGCGATGGCTTCACTGCAGAGATATTCACGAATAGTGGAACGCAACACGGCACGCCCGTCACCCATCCGTGAAAACGGCGTCAGTCCCGAACCCTTGAGCTGAATTTCCCAGTCGGTACCGCCGGAGTCGGTGATTTCACCAATCATCAGGGCGCGCCCGTCACCCAACTGGGGCACGAAATGCCCGAACTGGTGGCCGGCATAAATCATCGCAATCGGGTCGCTGCCCTCGGCGATTGCACTGCCACTCAACAGGTCGATCAGTTGTTGTTTTTGAAACAGGGCGGGGTCGATATCGAGCAACTCCGCCACTGCAGGGCTGAATGCGACCAGGTAAGGATTGCTCAGCGCCTGTGGACTAACCCGGCGATAGAAACTATCAGGCAGCTGACTGATCCGGGTCTGCACCTTCAGCTGGGGTAATATTGACACCTGTGGTTATACCGGAGATTAAAAACCGGATTATAATTTACTTCCCCAAATAAAAGCCCCGCATTAAGCGGGGCTTTTGGGTACTACTCGATAAGCTTTATCGATTAATGCGATTTTCGATCAGATTGTCGACCACGCCGGGATCGGCCAGGGTCGAGGTGTCGCCAAGACTATCGAGTTCGTTCGCGGCCACCTTGCGTAATATGCGGCGCATGATTTTACCGGAGCGGGTCTTGGGTAACCCGGGCGCCCACTGGATAATATTAACCTTGGCGATGGGCCCGATTTCAGTGCGCACCATCTTCACCAGTTCGTCCTTCAAATCATCGCTGCCTGCTTCGCCAGTCATCAACGTGACATAGGCATATATACCTTGCCCGGTGATGTCATGGGGATATCCGACCACGGCCGATTCGGCAACCTTTGGATGCTTGACCAGCGCGGATTCGATTTCGGCGGTACCGAGGCGATGCCCCGAAACATTCAGTACGTCGTCCACTCTTCCGGTAATCCAGTAGTATCCATCCTCGTCGCGCCGCGCTCCGTCACCGGTAAAATAATAACCCTTGAACATGGCGAAGTAGGTTTCATAGAAACGCTTGTGATCACCATACACCGAGCGCATCATCGATGGCCATGGCGCGCTCATCGCAAGGTTTCCTTCCGCCGGGTTACCGTCGACTTCGTTACCCTGGTCATCGAGCAGCACCGGTTGCGCACCAAAAAACGGGAAGGTGGCCGAACCTGGCTTGGTAGCGGTTGCTCCTGGTAGCGGTGTCATCATATGTGCACCGGTTTCGGTTTGCCACCAGGTATCGACAATCGGACAACGGCCATCGCCGACGACGTTGTAATACCACAACCATGCCTCGGGATTAATCGGTTCGCCCACGGTACCGAGTACCCGCAGCGACTTGCGCGAGGTCCTTTTAACCGGTTCGTCACCCGCGCCCATCAGCGCTCGAATCGCGGTCGGCGCGGTATAAAAAATGGATACATCATGCTTGTCACATACCTGCCAGAAGCGTGAAATGTCAGGATAAGTAGGGATGCCTTCAAACATTAACGTGGTGGCGCCATTGGCAAGTGGTCCATAGACGATATAGGTATGCCCGGTTACCCAGCCAACATCGGCCGTACACCAGTAAATTTCACCATCCTTGTAATCAAACACCAGCTTATGGGTCATTGCCGCCTGCAACAAATAGCCACCGGTCGTATGTAAAACGCCTTTCGGAGTGCCGGTCGAACCCGATGTATAAAGGATAAACAGCGGATCTTCGGCACCCATCATTTCAGGTTCACATTCCGCAGAGGCTTGAGCCATGGCCTCGTGATACCAGACATCGCGGCCACTGGTCCAGTCGACCGGGTCGCCACCGCGTTGCACCACGATTACACTTTTCACGTTGGGACAGGCGCTGACCGCCTTATCGGCGTTCGCCTTTAATGGCACCAGTTTGCCGCCGCGCACTGACTGGTCGGCGGTAATCACTACCTGGCAGTCCGAGTCCTGAATACGATCACGCAAAGCGTCCGGGGAGAAACCTCCAAACACCACCGAGTGCACCGCACCGATGCGAGTACAGGCCAGCATAGCTACCGCCGCCTCCGGAATCATCGGCATGTAAATCGAAACCCGATCGCCCTTGGCGACCCCCTGCGCTTTCAGCACATTGGAGAATTTGCATACCTCTGCATGCAACTCGGCGTAGGTGATTTTACGATCTTCAGCGGGATCATCACCTTCCCAGATGATCGCAACCTGGTCAGCACGGGTATCAAGATGCCGGTCGAGACAGTTGTATGACACATTGAGTTCGGCGCCTTCAAACCATTTTATATGCAGATCGTCAGCGTCAAAACTCCAGTCACAGACCGAATTCCAGGGCTTAAACCAGGAAATATAATTTTCGGCCTGTTCCGACCAGAAGCCTTCGGGATCGTCTACCGATTGCTGGTACATTTCTTCATATTGGGCGGCAGTGATATTCGCCTGTGCGGCAAACTCAGCCGGGACTGGATAGGTTTTATTTTCAGACATGGCGCCTTCCTCGGGAATTTAATTATCAGGTTTCTTTGTGGGCTCTGATATGCTTACACAAACCTTCGCGCGCGACAATATATTCCGCCTGTTCGCTTGCTCCTCGAACATGACTAAATTGATGTAAATCAAGCGATTT
>CAWCBX010000217.1:0-27686 GCA_963793595.1 uncultured Gammaproteobacteria bacterium
CTTGCCGTTTAACTGCGGGGCAGCGGCGTATACCTGAATGAGATTTGTGTTGTTGCTTTGCAGTTCATAGGCACGTTGGGCGGGAATCAGGGATTTTTTATACTGACCCGAGGTTAAATACAGCCGGCTTAGCTGCGACCAGCCGGCTCCGGAGTGAGGAATCACATTCCTGCTCGCGCACACCGCTATCCGGAATAAAAATTCGTGGGTTTACAGGCCTTCAAAGACCACCGCGGGGGGAAGTCTGCAAAAGGCGCTCCCAAACGGCAAAAGGCGCCGTTTGGTACATCCGTGTAACCGCTTGGAACTCGGCGTCCTGCCTCGTTACACTTTTGCAGACTTCCCCCCGCGGTGGTCTCCCACTATAGACAAAAACCGGTTAGTATATTTGCACCAGCCTTAATCAATCACATCGAGATATCATGAAAAAATCCTGTGCCATCTTTATTTACTGTATCGCACTTGGCCTGTTATCGATTGCTACCAGCGTTCAGGCCAAACGCCCGGGATTTAGCGGTTTGACGGCCCTTGCCGACTCTCCCGACGCCGCTTTCTGGAACCCGGCGGGCATCACCCGCCTTCCGGAATCTCTCGAGTTACAACTGGCTACAGCCTACAGTCACTCTGATTTCGAGGTCGAAGAGGCGACATTCGGTGGCGGGGATGCTGACGAGGAGGATGCTATCAACTTTATCCCGGGCGTCTATTATGTGAAGCCCCTGAATGACGAATGGGTATATGGTTTGTCGGTAACCGTACCGTCCGGTTTTGGTTGGGATTATGGCAAAAGCTGGTCGGGCCGTTACATTTCAGACGAAACCTCGCTGGTGTTTCTGGCGCTTGTTAATTCGCTGGCTTACCGCTGGAGCGAGGAATTGTCTGTCTCCGCGGGCATACAGATCATGTATGCAGCTTCGGAGTCGAAAGCCCGCGTCGATAACATCGGACCCCGCGGCGACGGGCGCATGAAACTGGAAGAAGATGGTGTCGGTGCGGGAATTACGCTTAGCTCGCTATATGAATTCAGCCCCGAGACTCGCTTTGGCATAACTTATCGCTCTGAAACGGAGATCGACCTGGATGGGAGTCCCGAGCTCGAAAACATCGATAATGTATACCTGGTGGCACTGAACGATCTGGATTTGCTGGGGGAGATTGATGTGGATTTCAAGGTCCCTCAACAGGTACAGCTTGGCCTGTTTCACCAACTCAATGACCGCTACAGTGTCACCGCCGATATTGTCTGGATTGATATGTCGGAATTCGGGGTTACCTCGGTTTCAGCAGGACCGGACAGTGTATCGGTGGAATCTACCTTCGAAGATACCTATTTTGCGAGTATCGGGGTTGGTTATCGTTGGGATAGTAGAACACAGGTGAACGCCGGCATCGGCTATATGGCATCTCCGGTAGACGACGATGACAGGACAGTTTACCTGCCGCTTGACGAACTCTGGGTATTTGGCGTAGGCGTCGAAAGAGAACTGGACAGCGGTGACATTGTTACGGTCAATTTCGAGTATGTGGATATCGGCGACGCCCCGGTCGATCAGGAAAACACGCCGTTATCAGGCCGGGTAAAAGGCAAGTATGAAAACAACTATGCTGCGCTGCTGGATATCAGCTATCGCTTCAATTGGTAGGCCGTGACCCGTCAATTCCGGGCGATGCAGTCTAATAAATTTTCTTGCCCGGCTCTACGGGTATCGTAATCCGATAAACAGAACCGCCAATCGATGCGGCCGCTACCTCGGGGGAATGCTCGCAAAAGTGTAGCGCGGCAGGGACGCCGCGCTCCAAGCGATCCCATGGATGGGCCAACCGGCGTATGCCGGTTGGGAGCGTCTTTTGCTAGCATTCCCCCGAGGTAGCTTCATATTCAAGGGGCTCCTGATAAGTACTCGGGTTTCGCTAGAGGTATGGGGATGGATGCTAGCGGAAATGACGCTGGCGGTGCCTGGATGTGACGGCCATGGACCTGTATGCCGAGTATCCCGACCACTGCATCGACATCGAACGCGAACAGCAACGCCTGCGCGAGCATGACATCATCGCTTTCATGTTGCCGCTCTACCTAGTGAACCTGACTGGCGGGCCGCACTACTATACTGCCACTGCGGTAGGGCTGCCAGAAGACAGGCGAATCCTCCGGAGGGTGCGGACTGTCGGGATAGAAGATAATCCAGCCAGCGGGGTTTTGCTGCGCCCATTGCAAAACATTGTTATCGCGGACCTGTTCCAGTGGCTTTTGCAGGCGGCCGAAAAAATGATACTGCCCGTGATAATTGGCGTTGTTGACAATGACCGCGCCAGCAGCCTGTTTCTGTGCCACAAAACGACTGAGTGCGTGTAAATCGTAGGCCGGTGCCGCAACATGAATAACGCCTGCAATTAACAGCAACAGGGCCACCACTGAAGTCGATCCAAGCGCAATGACGGCAGTATCGGGTCGGGACCAGCGCGATGGAGAGAGTAGAAAGCCACCCAGGACCATCAATCCGAGCCCGGTTAAGGGCGAAATATTTTGTATCCATGCGGGCCAGTGCTGCTGCGGGGTTAAATAGGTAATAACGACCAATGCCACTCCGCCGCTCACCAGGAATAAGGCCGGAACCAGCATATGCAGGCGCGTGCCGGCCTGCCAGTGTTCGTCCAGGCAGTAAGCGGCGAGTAGTGCGAAGGCAGGAAAAAGTGGTAACAGGTAATGTGGCTGCTTACCCGCGACGAGACTGAATATGGCTAGCACCAACAGCATCCAGTAGAGGCACATGCGGCCGCAGCGATCCAGTCCGCCGCGATATAGCCCGCTAACAGACTTCCACAATCCGCCCCAGAGCAACCAGGGAAACAGCATAATGGGCAGTAACGGCAAATACCACCAGAACGGACGATCATGGGCAAAGGACTCAACCATGCGCCCTGTCGTCTGTTTCCACAGCAGATCATTTTCGAAACCAGCCCCGCCATGCGCAATTGCCGGCAACACCCAGCACAGGGCCATAACCACGCCGCCGACAACGCCGGCCAGCAGGCTAAAATACCAGCGCCACCAGCCAGTGGCTGGCGGGTCTATCCATAACGGTGCCAGCAGTGCTGGCGGCAGGGTGTAGAGCAGAATGACGGGGCCTTTGGTAAGTAGTCCCAGGCCGATAGCAGCAGCAAAAAGCCCCCAGCCCCAATCGCGACCACTGCGTACCTGTAGCACACCGAGCAAGGCCAGCAGCGTGAAGAAGACCATAATCATGTCGAACATGAGTCGGGGCGTGAACAGTGCCCAGTAAAGACTGCCGAGCAGAATGGTCGGTGCCCACAAAGCCACCTTATGCCGTTGCGGCCATAGCAAACAGGCCGTGCGTTGTGTCAGCCAGAGACTGGCCAGCGCAAACAGGCCTGGCACCAGGCGTGGCCACCACTCATTGATGCCGAACAGCCACCAACCCAGGTTGATCAACCAGAACAAAAACGGCGGTTTGTGGGCATAAGTCTCACCATTGAGATGTGGTACCAGGAAGTCGTGACGCAACCACATTTCCCAGGCCACCGAGATATAGCGGGTCTCGTCTATGGGCATCAGGGGCAGTAAATACTGGGATGTAACCACCAGTGATAGCCACCCTGCCAGCCAGAACAGCCACCAGCGAAAGATTATGTTCTGCATTGACTGCTCGATAGCACCTGGCCGGTAAGGCCAGAAACCTGCCAGTAAATCCCTGTCTTATTCAGCCTGGCTGAAATCAATTAGATTCTCCGGGTGGCAAAGGCGGAGATTTAACCATACGACGCCAGGCATATCTACGTCACCGGCGAAGACTGTTTTCGCAATACTTGACGTCGGTCAGTATGTGCTATCGCCAGTTTTTTACAGTAGTGGATATCGAATAAACCACCGAGACCATGGATGACGGGTCATATAACGCATGCACACCTGCCCAGCGTCGACGATGCCGCGGCGAACAGGCTGATCGCGGCCCTCGACAACCCGGTCATTTTCGGCCACCCGGTGCAATATATCCGCTTAATAGAAACTCATATTTCGTGGATTATTCTGACCGGGGATTATGCTTACAAGATCAAGAAGCCGGTTGATTTCGGATTTCTTGATTTCTCGACGCTGGAAAAGCGACGTTTCTACTGCACCGAGGAACTGCGCCTGAATCGCCGCTTCGCCCCGGAGATTTACCTGGAACTGGTCGAGATCCGGGGAAGTCAAAGCGCACCTCGTCTGCACGGCAGCGGGGACGTCATCGAGTATGCGATCAAGATGCTGGAGTTTCCACAACAGTGCCTGCTTAGCGCCCACGCCGCCAACCACGACCTGAGCACCGACCTGATCGATGCCATCGCCACCACGGTGGCCGCGATGCATGCGGCTAGTGAGCGGGCTGATCCGGCCAGCGATTTTGGCGCCGCCACCGTGGCGGCGAAATGGAGCGAGGAAAACATGGTGCATATCGCCCAGGCGATCGGCGCCGAGTTCCTGCCGAACAGCTATTTCCAGTTAAAACGCTGGTACCAGGAAAACAATAACTTGCTGGCCAACATCGACGCGCGTAAGCGAGACGGCTTTGTACGCGAATGTCATGGTGATTTGCATCTCGGTAACATGGCCCTGATAAACGATCGGGTAACCCTGTTTGACTGTATCGAATTCAATCCCCAGCTGCGCTGGATCGACACCATCAGCGAGGTGGCATTCGTGGCGATGGATTTACAGGCTCGCGGTTATGCCGAATATTGCTGGCGCTTTATCAATCATTACCTGGAAATCAGTGCCGACTACGCGGGTGTCAAACTACTGCGCTATTACTTTATTTATCGCGCACTGGTGCGCGCCAAGGTAGAGGCGTTGCGCGTCGAGCAACAAGACCGTGACGCGAAAACCTACCCGTCCCGGCTTAAACCGGCCCTCGACTATATCGAGCTTGCCAGGCTTTGGGCCGGCAGCCATCGCGCCGGCATGATCATCATGCATGGCCTGTCCGGATCGGGGAAATCGACGATTGCGGCACAACTGGCGCAGATGCTGGGGGCGATACAAGTTCGATCCGACGTGGTCAGAAAGCACCTGTTTGATCTCGACGCAGCAGCACAGACCAATGCCGCGCTGGACCAGGGTATCTACACTGAAGACGCCACCGAGTTAACCTATCGTAGATTGCAACAAATCGCGCAAACGATCATTAATGCCGACTTTACGGTTATCCTGGACGCAACCTTCCTGCAGCAATCACGCCGCCGGCAAATGCTCGAGACACAAACCGATATTGCCTGCAGCAGGATTATCATCAACTGCGACGCACCTGTGGCAGAACTGCGCAAGCGCATCATCGAGCGTGAAGATGATCCGTCAGAAGCGAACCTGGAAGTACTTGAACAACAACTGCTCACCAGGCAACCTGTCAACGCCGATGACGAAGCGTTCGCCCATATTGTCAACATCGGCAGCGACGGCATCAGTCCGGAGCAAATTGAGCAAATCAGGAACCTGCTGGCAGGTGGTCCGTCCATATAGGAACGGCCACTAGTTAACGGTCAGTACATCGGCGTCAATAACATCGAGTAATTTTTCGGCGGTGTTACCGATCAGCTTACCGCTGATTCCACTGCGCGCCAGGCTGCCCATGATTACAATGCTTGGATCGGTTTCGACGCAGATCTCCTGCAGAGTTGCGATAATGCCGCCCTGGCGCAGTATGACCTGCGCTGGATCAACATCATAAAGTTCGCCCAACTGCTCCCTGGTGATCTCGCCAACATGCGTCTTTAACGGCAAATGTTCGGTGTCGATCGAATCCAAATAGGCACAGGCAATATACAAATCCATACCAACGATATCGGCAAATGCCCGTGCATCGCGCATAATGACGCCGTTCAGTCTGGCGTGCTGCGGATCACCGGATTCCAGATCGAGACAGGCCAGGATTCGATCTGAATTCCAGTCCTGTGTCTGATCGGTGAACAGTATCGGACTGGCACAGTGCTTCATCATGTAGTAGTCGGAAGTCTTGCTGAAAAATCGGCGTGCCTTACTGTGGTGAAAACTCGACTTGATCATCAGGTCACAACCTGACTTTTCAGCGGCCCGGATCGATGCCTCGACCCATTTACTGTTCCATATCACCTCTGTGCTATAGGGCACACCGCTCACCCTGCAGGGTTGCATCAGCGTATCGAGCCAGGTTTGGGCCTCCTCCAGCGTGCGCTTTTTGAAATCCCTGCGCGACGAGTATTCGCCGGCTTCGTCCAAACCCTTGTGGATGCACAGGGAGGCATGGATATGGCAGTCCCCGAGCTTGGCAATTAGCAAGGCTTTTACCAACGCCACCTGATGCTCGGCGGTAGGGTCGATGATAACGAATAGCCTGGTTTTCTGCTGCTTCATGTCAACCTCGTCAATTTCGCGAAATAATGTATTACTTGACCGTCAGACAACTGCATTCAGCCAGTTGAGTAATCTTGTGCGAGGTACTGCCGAGTAACAGGCTCTTCAAGCGACCAAAACCTCGACTGCCGCAAACAATCAGGTCTGCCTTGCGATCTCTCGCAAAAGCCACCACTTCGTCGGCGGGACTGCCCAGCAAGGCTCTGGCATCGACATCCTGCGCACCGTATTCCTTGGCAGTCTCACGCGCCTGCCCGACCAGAAAATCAGCATACTGCAACATGGCTTTTTCCGAGTCAGCCGAATTCTGCGCCATGATGTTAACCAGATTGACCGGCGCTTCCTCAAAGTCAATCACCATTCTGGGCATGGGTTCGATAATATGTTCGACTTCGCCCATCTTGCGCATCTCGGTGGGTATTTGCATATGACCAGCATCGATCACGTAGATAATACCGAGCGGTACCCCGTCCCGGACCGCGAGCATGGCGCCAAGCTCCAGGGCCCTGCTGGCGTGCACCGAACCATCAAAAGCAACCACGATAGATTTAAACATCGAATTCTCCTGCATCTGCGTATCTCACTATTGCATCACTTTCGCGACACGTGAATCTTGACCCGAATCAAGTAGTCGATGGCTATCCGGTAGCCGTCAGGTAGTTGGCAGGTTTGATCGCAAACCTCGATCTGAACCATTTGTGCAGTTCCATCACCACCAGCACCGAAAGTGCCAGGCCCAACAGGGTCAGCCACTGAGCAAAGCTAACCGGGCTTGCACCGAGCACATCTCCAAGCCATGGGGTATACATCGCGCCGATATGGACCAGCTGGGCGATGATGGTACCGCCAAGCAACAACTTGTTGCGCATTGGGTTGTGGCGGAATACCGACAGGGTTTCCGAGCGGCTGTTGAACACATGTACGTTTTCAAACAACACCATCAGCAGCAGGGTACTGTTGCGCGCCTGCTCGAGGCTGAAACCCTGGTCGAGCAGGTACTTGAACAGACCAAACGCGACCACGCCGATGACGATGGCCGAAATGATCACTCGTTCGAGCATGATACGGTTGAAAATCGCCTCTTTGGGTGGCCGAGGTGGCTGCCTGAGTTCACCGCCCTCACCCGGTTCAAACGCGAGCGCGATATCCTGGATGCCATTGGTCACCAGGTTCAGCCACAGCAATTGCACTGCCAGCAACGGTAGCGGCAAGGCTGTTATCATCGACAGCACAAACAAAACCAGCTCGGCCGCGCCGGTGGATATCAGCAGGAAAATGACCTTGCGTACGTTGGCATAAGCGATGCGCCCTTCTTCGACACCATCGACAATCGACTCGAAATTGTCGTCGGTGACGATAATATCAGCGGTTTCACGGGCTACATCGGTACCACTCTTGCCCATCGCGACGCCTACCTGCGCTGCGCGCAGCGCCGGTGCATCGTTGGCGCCATCGCCACTGACGGCGACGTAATGCCCGTTGCGCTGCAACGATTGCACGATATCGAGTTTCTGCTTCGGTTCGACGCGGGCGAACACCGTGGCGTTCCTTGTCATCTGATCCATCTCGGCTTCGGTGACGGCGGTTTTTAACTGCGGCCCGGTAACGACCTGTGACTCATCGTCGAGCAGATTCAACTCACGCCCGATGGTAAACGCAGTTACCGGATGATCTCCGGTCACCATCGCCACTTTGATACCTGCCGCGCGGCAATTTGCCACCGCGGACTTCGCTTCGGGGCGTAGCGGATCGATCAAACCCACCAGGCCGATCAGGGTCAGGTTGCTTAGATGGGCGTGGCTAAATTCTTCGTTAGAACCAATTTCAATATCACCGTAAGCCATCGCAATGACTCGATATCCTGCCGCCGCCAGTTCCTTTGCCTGGGCTTCAACCGCCGCGGTGTCGAGTTCACTGCTGCCATCGGGTGACACAATTCTGTTGCACATCAACAGTAATTTTTCAAAGGCGCCTTTGACAAAGGCGCGCGGTTTGCCGTCAACGAGGTTGAGACTCGCGCTATAGAGACGTTCCGATTCAAATGGAATACTGGCAATTTCAGGACACTCGCCGACCGCCTCGGCACGGGTCCAGCCAGCCCGATGCGCCATGATCAACAGGGCGACGTCAACCGCGTCGCCGGTACGCGCCCATACCCCGCTCTGATGCCCGAGATAACCCTCGTTCGCAAGTACGGCACAGCGGCATGCCGTGGCGAGCAATTTGCGGTCGTCAGCGTCTGGGTTACCACGTGAAGTGGTGATTTCACCATTGGGTTGATCGCTGTCGCCACTGACCTGCCAGTCACCATGCCCCGGAAACACGAGGCGACGCACGGTAAGCTGGTTGGCGGTCAGCGTGCCTGTTTTATCGGACGCAATGTAGGTACATGAACCCAGTGCTTCGACCGCGATCAGACGGCGCACGATGACATCACGTTTTGCCATGCGGCGCATGCCGATCGCCAGTGCTACGGTCAATGCGACCGGCAGACCTTCCGGGATTACCGAAACCGCGAGCGCGACCGAGGACAGAAAAATTTCTGCCATCGGCATACCCCGAAACAGCAGGATCGTCGCCATTACCACTACTGCACAGCCGACAAAAACCGCTACCCGCTGGGTGAAACGTTCCATGCGCTCCTGTAACGGTGCCTTGGCATCGGTGTCCCCAGTGACCGATTCCGCAATGGTGCCCAGTTCGGTCGCCATACCGATGCTGACCACCACGCAACTCGCCCGACCACGGTTCACCAGGCTACCGGCGAAAGCCATGTTAATGCGATCTCCGAGTACCGTATCGTTTTCGAGAACTACGCCAGCGTTCTTGATCACCGCGATCGACTCACCCGACAGCAATGACTCGTCGATTTCAAGGTTATGACTCTCGAGAATACGCATATCTGCGGGCACGCGTTCACCCGATTCCAGCAATACAATATCGCCCGGGACAATCTCCTCCGAGTTGATTTCGTAAGCATCGCCTTCGCGTAGTACGCGCACTTGCATGATCATCATCTTTTGCAGCGCGTCGGCGCTGCGCTGCGCCGAGAATTCCTGCACCGTGCCGATGACCGCGTTGAGTAACAGCACCGCACTGATGAAAATAGCATCAGAGAACTCCTGAATCAGCAAGGACACCAGCGCGGCCGCGACCAGCACGTAAATCAGCGGGCTCTTGAACTGGTTCATAAAAACTTCGAGCAATCCCGGTGGGGCCTTTCTGGGGAGGGCATTGGGCCCGTATAGCTGCTGACGAAGCTTTACTTCGGCGATTTCCAGTCCATGGGGTGTGGCTGACAGAGTGGACAGAGTCTTTTCACCGCTCAATGCATGCGGTGTTTCGATGATCGCCACAGCGGGCTCGGCAGGCGTTTCGGTCTGGTTCATATTTGAGAAAGCGGCTCCCCGGCCCTGGGTAATTGTTCGAAGTTATTATGACAAATTAGCCCAGACCCCGCTTTCCCTGTTTGATAAGAATCAAGAGAAGAGCTTGTTTCATGGAATTACGGTTCCATCGTCATCCGTCCCCCCATTCCCTGCTCATCCCCACTTACAGGAAGATTATTTCACACTACTTGAAATTCGCCCCAAAAACATCACATTAGGGTATAATTCACCGTCTTGGGGACGACTTGGCTTCGACGTGGGTCGCGAAACCTGAGGTGCATGCCGAGAATGTAGAAAATCTCGTTAACTCTTCTGCAAATTATAGTTGCCAACGACGACAACTACGCACTCGCCGCTTAATAACCGGTAGATTGCTGTCGGACTGGAGCCGTGTCTATGCGTCCAGGTTCCTTCGGGAACATTCCGGCATCGCTCTCATAGAATCGTGATGGAAGCTGGTTCGGGGCCGAAGCACTAAACAAGTACCGGAATCGCTGTCTGTTTTCCCTGTCCGGCGGGTAACAGCCAGTTAAAACAAAGTCGGAATAAGCATGTAGAGCCGATGGCAGAGGGCTTGCGGACGCGGGTTCGATTCCCGCCGTCTCCACCATATCTAAGCCTTAACTAATTGATAGTTAGGGCTTTTTTATTTATATGCATTTATATGTGTACGGAATAGTGTACGGGTTAATTTAAAAATCAGACGCTTTTGAGTGTAGAGCGGTGCTTAGAATAAATGATAAATATGCCTAAAGGTGGAGCCGACAAAACCATCAAAAGTCCTTGAATTTCACTCAATACCATCCATGCCCCCAACTAGACAACATTATCGTTTCTATTTCGTTCTGTGCGTGATTCCCTGATCGTTTAAGCCGTTCAAATGTTTTTCCCTGGCTTTCTTTGAGACATTGATTTGCGCCGGGTTGAGTTGTTTTTCCCTGGCTCTCTTTGAGACATTGATTTGTGCCGGGTTGAGTTGTTTTTCCCCGGCTTTCTTTGAGGCATCGATTTGTGCCGGGTTGAGTTGTTTTTCCCTGGCTTTCTTTGAGGCATCGATTTGTGCCGGGTTGAGTTGTTTTTCCCTGGCTTTCTTTGAGGCATCGATTTGTGCCTGCTTTATTCTTATCTCCTGCTTTAAACTCGATATGTCGGAATCATTGGGGAAAAAAGTTTTCAAAATTTCGAGATATTTTTGTGCGGATACGATATTGCCTAATTTATTATGATCCCGGGACTTATCGGCATAATACGCGGCGATTTTATCCAATTGTTGTTTTGCGCGTCGGTTAGCTGGTGCTATGGTCAACGCCTGTTTATATAGATCGTAGGAATTATTATTTTTTGGGGTCGTATAGTAATTGTTTGCGAAGGCTGTGTCGGCTTCAGTCAAAATATCGTTAAGTCTGCTGCCGTTGTTAATTTTATGACGAAGTTCCCGTATCGCCGATTTGTCAGGATCTATCGATTCGGCGAGACTTACTTTTGATTCGGCCTGTTTAAGGTCACCATTATTAAGTGCGCTTTGCGCCCGGGCGATCAAAATGTCTACAATATCAAGTAAGCCCGATTTTGCGGTTACATTGTCCGGGTTCAGGCTTAAAACATTCTGATAGTAAAAAAGGGCGGCCTTTTTATCTGGTTCATATACGAAGCCTTTTTTCAGTGCAGCGTCGGCCTGGCTAAGTAAAAGATCTATCTGCAGATTTTTTTTGTCACTAGATAAAATTTCATCCAATCTATTCTCCGCAATTTTTAGCCCCGGGAATCCGGGATCGATACCATTAACAATTTCCATGCTGACCCTTGCCTGGCTAAAGTCTCCATCATTTAAATATTGTTGGGCTTGCAGCAAGTAATATTGGCCAACTATTTTGATACCGTTTTTAGCGGCTGAATTTTCCGGGTCCCTGACAAGAATTTGCTGATAAACGCCGAGTGCCCCGGTAGCGTTCTTATCGTAATACCTGTCAAGAGAAATCAATTTATCGGCCTTTTCAAGCAAAACGGCTAATTGCTGTTGGCGCTCTTGCTCGGGTGATACTTCACCTGACAATAACATAGTGCCGGCAACAATAATGGCGATGATAACGGCCACGATCAGGAGAATTTCGGGACGTTTCAATCGCTCTCGTGCAAAGCGACGCAAGGGGAGAATATGTTCACTGTTCGCTTCAGCATGGGCTATATGCGTTTGATCTTTAGGCGTGTATGCAATGGCTTCGGCTGTTGTATGCCGATTGACATAATCGCCGGAACTCTCCACCTTGTCCCGCTCATGAAATGTCTGGTACTCGGTTTGGTCGGGTTCTGCATCATCGCCAGGACTCTCCACCTCGATCTGGCTCATCATCTGCTAGTAGTCCAGTAAGATCGAGTTGGGTATCATCGCCAAAATGCTCCAACACCACCGGTTCTGGATCAGGTGGCTCTTCGGCTATTTCGAGTTGGGTATCGCCGTCAGCGTTTTTTTGTCTATTCAGTCCTGTTACTCGTCTATTACCAGCCTCTACTGGTACGCAGTCTGTCGGCAGGATGGGGGGCAAACTCGGAAGCCCGATATCACCTTTGAGCATACCCAGAAAATCGTCAAGGGTCTGCGGTCGGTCGTGAATCCGTAACATCAGGGCCCGGTCGATGGTTTGTAAAAAAGCAGGTTTATAAGACTTTATCCCCAGTTTTGACAGAGGTTTATAGGGATCGGACTCCTGATGCAATAGAGCCATTCCCCGGATCGTCGATTCTTGTGGTTTTTCACCTGTAATACCCTGATAAATAGTGGCACACAATGCGTAGATATCAGTCCATGGCCCCTGCTTATCCGAGGATTGGTGATATTGCTCAAACGGGGTATAGCCGACAGAGAACATTGAAGTCAGTGATTCAGGCACGGAGTCGATCGTTTGTCGGGCTGCACCAAAGTCGATCAGCACTGGGGAGCCATCACTTCGTATATAGATGTTTGATGGTTTGATGTCGCGGTGGATAAATCCTGCCTTATGTACGGAGGATAAGCCATCGATGACAGGATAAAAAATATCCTCTAGTTCATGCTGTTTGAGTTTCTTTTTGCGTTTATATACGTCACTGAGGGTCTCACCCTGTTCATACTCCATCACCATGTATCCGGTGTTGTTGTGTTTGAACACGCTGAGCACACGGACAATGTTTGGGTGCTTGAACTTAGCCAGCATCTGCGCTTCGTTCATAAACCGTTTCAGGCCGAGGCTGAAGATACCCTGCTTTTCTAGAAGAATCGGCTGTACCGTGCTATCACCGCTGCGCTCTGCGAATGCAAAGGGTAAGTACTCCTTTATGGCAACCAACTGACCAAGATTCTCATCCCTGGCCAGATAGGTAATGCCGAAGCCTCCGCGGCCTAATACCGACTCGATTTGATACCAGAGTATTTTGAAGCCACTGCATAAATCTCTTGTTACGGCGTTCACAACATTAAAACACGGTAAAATAAGGGGGAATATGCCCTGTGATCGAAGCATAATAGCGGCGGGTTAAAACAGAATAAATACCGATTATGGCCCTTGCCAATACCCATCTGTCTCCCGCCTGGCATACGCCAGGGTTGCCGCCTCTTGTCATCGTCGGCGACCGGGTCATTGTTGTTGAATCTCATCTTCCCTGGAATCATAGCGTTCCCCCTTACCTACAATACTGCTGGATTTACAGGTACTCGCAGTGTATCCAGGTACTCGTGCTAGTGGTCAGTTTTGCAGATTAACTGTGCGTATCAACCATTCTCGGAATAATCGTTAACGACTGAACAATACCCCTGACATATAAAATTGTAAAGTTCGAGTAGACATACCAGTTGTTGATCATCGCCCACTTTATACATCACTACCCATCGCAATTTCTGAGATTCCATTCCAGCACCCATTTCACTAGCCACATCGTAGCCGCCGTCTCCACCATTTCACCATCCAAAGCCGTCCCAGGACGGCTTTTTTATTTATTACCTCAAATATTTAAATAAACTCTTCAATTAACTAAGGCCGCTAACATCCAGGGACGGCTCGGGACAATATCCTCGATGCCGAACCAGGTTGCGCCCATGGCATTCAGGGAGATCTATATTAAAAACACCAGACGAGACAGGTTTTCAGATAGCAC
Source organism: uncultured Gammaproteobacteria bacterium (assembly GCA_963793595.1). GTDB lineage: Bacteria > Pseudomonadota > Gammaproteobacteria. The sequence continues at coordinate 13,900 of CAWCBX010000217.1, forward strand.
TTGAACCTCGCGTACTCTCAATCAATACCCGATTGGTGCACGTAATTAGCTGGTGAGCGCAGAAGTGACGGGCGAAAATTTAGCTGATTCCATATAATACGCTGTATCAAATATCGAGCCCCTGAACAATATGGCCAATGCCACCCCCCTCAATATCGTCCATGTCATTTTGTCCCGGGGTTTTGCCGGCTCGGAGAGATCCACAGCCGAATCCTGTAATCAGCAGTGCCAAGACCACCGGGTCACTCTGGTGGTGCGCAGAGACCATCGCAAAAAAGGGCAAAGCATTGTCGATCACGTCGACAAAAAGATAACCGTGATCGAAATCCCGGCGCACTTTTTTACACGCAGTTATTTACGACGGGCGCTATTGAGGGTAAAGCCGGATATCGTACATGCCCACCTGCGCCGCTCGACTCGATTGGCAGCCAGGACCAGGCCAGGTGACGCAAAACTACTGTCGACTCTTCACATCACCGTTAACGGCCCGCATTTTACCAGGATGGATGGCTTGATCTGCAATGCCAGGTGGCAATTAGACGATATCCCCGAGGATTACAATGGCCTCGTATTCAAGGCGAATAATTCGTTGGTTCCCCACCGAAGGCTGGAACCTGGGGAGATTGCAGAACTAAAGCAGGATTTAAAAATTGAAGCCAGTGAAATGTTAATCGCCGCGGTTGGCAGGTATAAAAATAGTAAAGCCTGGGATACATTGATTAATGCGTTCGTTCAGTTAAAACAATATGACAACGCTCGGCTACTGTTCTTTGGCGCCGGCAGCCTGGAGGAGAAACTCAAAAGTCTCGCAAATGGAGATTCCAGAATTCGGTTTGTTGGCTACAGGGACAATATTAAAGACCTGTATCAAGCCTTCGATCTGGTTGTTTGCCCGTCTCGTTTCGAGCCATTACCGAGAGTGATTCTCGAAGCCATGGATGGTGGTGCACCGGTGATTGCCTCTGATATCGGGGGTTGCCTGGAATTGATCGAAGACTATGGCGGCGTTTCGTTTAAGGTCGATAATGTCGATGATTTAAAAGACAAACTGGCGGCATGTATAGAAAACCCACCGCCCCGGCATCGCCCCGATTTGTCGGCGCACTATATCGAAAATGCCAATCAGGCCATGGTTGAGTTCTACCGTCGGGTAATGGCAACTAAGTGACACCCGACTGCTTTATGCCCGCCGGTGTTTCAATAATTTTTCCCCGGATAGAGGCTTTGCGAATTACCCGATTGTTACGCCAATCTTCATCATTAACATAACCACGAGCGTGATCAAGATGTAAGCATATCGCGCTGTAGCGAATTTGTTTGGCTTCGATTCCGGCATTGAGTAAACGACCGCCAAACTCGCAATCCAGACCACCGTATTTCATTCTCTCATCAAATCCGTTTACTATTATCGCATCTTTTATGAAACAGGAAGCGTTGTGACCATTCCAGGTACGGTTGGTCAACGTCAGGTAATTAAAAACCACGGCTTGCCGGGGTGATGCGGTGAGCTTCAGCGACGGCTTCACCCCGTGGGAAATGAGCCAGTGTTTGTCAAAACAGCGACCCTCGGCGATATCTTCCCGCGTTATTGCCTCGCTGGCCGCCATCGGCAATTTGAAGTAGCCGCCGGAGAGGAATTTCCCCGGTTCGGCATATTTTCTATGCACGGCCACAAAGTCTTTGCGTGGAATACAATCGCCATCCGTGGTTATCATATATTCACCTTTTGCGGCGATAATCGCTCGGTTTAATATCTTACACTTCTGGAAACCGTCATCTTCCTGCCAGACATGTTGCAGATCCAGATTTGATTCGCGCTGGAATTGTTCAATGACATCCCTGGTTTCCTGACCCGAGCCGTCATCGGCAACCACCACTTCGAAATTTGTATCGGTCTGGTAATGGAATCCCCATAACACCTTTTCCAACCAGGCTGGAGAATTGTAAGTAGAGAATATAACGCTGATTTTCAATAGATAACCCGTGGGTCGATGTGATACCTGCGGATCGCAGTTTACTGGTTTGTCAAATGGCGCTCAACCGCTTTATCGGCCGGAACACCGGTAACCCGGTTGCGCGAAATTACGACGTTAAACCTGCTTTCGGCCTGGTTTCCAGTTGAATCTGGAGCGGGGTACGAGATTCGAACTCGCGACATTCAGCTTGGGAAGCTGACGCTCTACCAACTGAGCTAACCCCGCATTTAACTGCTTTTACCTGATGGGTACTGATAGTGACGTTGAGCATGGAGATTTAATGCTGTTCAGCTACTCCGTCTTACTCTATGACGCTTCAAAAAACTATCGATCTTGACTGCGGCCTGCTTATCCAGCACTTGATTACGGACTTCCCTTAGCAGCGCCAACCTTGCTTCTTCCGTCCAGTGGTGGATTTCTCGACCTTCCAGATCTTCAATGCGCTCCAGTGAAGATTTTGCCAGCTGTCTCTCCCTGCGACTGAAGTGAGGGTCTTCAATCACCCTGCGCAATCTAAATTTTACGTCAATCATCACTCATTACTCATGCAGGTACTTTTATGACTTGAAACTATAAGTATAACGCCTCTGCGGGGTTTAGTTCTCCTGCCCCTGTTTAAGCATCATCATTTTTTGGTAGAAAACTGTCTGTGTGCTCCAAAGCGGCACATAATGACCAACCCCGGGCAGCTAGCCTGGTTAAATTCAGTTATGTGGGAAAGAGGTGACAATGACCCGGTTGATTTCGAGCGAAGCAATGCCGGCAAAGGCTCACCATAGGGGCCTAGTCAGACAGGGCCTTCTTTTTAGCTTTTTTGATGAGCTCGGATATAACTTTTAATTCCTTGCTCAGATCTTGATACCTGGCGCTGGTTTCATCGCTTTTACTTTCTTCCATCATCTCAATTTCAAGTATAGATTTCTTGCTTTCCAGTTTTTCGATTATTTTTAGCAACTTGCCATGTTTGGCCTCTTGCTTCTTTTTCGATAGATCAAAAAACCTTTCGAGCTTGCCTACCAGTTTATTCGTATCCATATTCATCCCCCAACTCTTTGATTTCCTGATCTTTCACCCATAAAGTAACAGCGGATTTGAGTAATTTTTTACTGATACTGTGGGTAAACCCGATATCATTGATCAGCGAGGACGCGGCACCAGGATCGATTTTGTTTTCCCTGATCATTGCATCCACTTCATGATTCAGGATGATCTCATTTTCAATGGCGCTGCTCCTCTGAACTTCGATCTGCGTCAGAATATCTTCTTCGTCACCCTCGTAGACTCTTACCTGCTGTATCTTTCTTAGCACAGCGACCAACTGTGCACGCAATTTATTATACTTTCCCATTATTAAAGTATTATGACGTTTCGCATAATAGTTCAGGTTTTTCTGCAGTTCCCTGACATCTTTCACCATTTCAATGATATTTCTGGCGGTCAATTTCAGCTCATACATTTTATTATTACCTTCCTGATCCATGTAGCTTTGCGAAATCGAGCTATATTTTATAATCTCTCCATACAGGCTCTTGAGTTCCTGCTGATATACCTTGTCAATATCAATTCTGATCGGTGATACAGAGTGCTCGACTACTTCATCAATAGCAGTATCTGAAAAAATTTCAGAACGGTGCAAGTTCATCGCATGAACAATTGCTTCCAGTGATTTGTCATAAAGATGGATCGTTTCCTTGCGCAGCGCGGCCAATGCGGTTGCAGGAATTTCCATCACCTCGTTGGTCAGGTATTTGGCCTTACCGCGGTCTTTCTCATCTTCACGAAACAGGGTTTCCAGGTAAGTAACCATTTTTTTCATAAATGGATAAACGATCAGCACCCCGGAGACATTGAATATCGTATGGAAAAGCGCCAGGCGCATCGCGTCATCAGTGCTGGCGATAAAAAAGAGCGGTGCCAGGACATCGACCAGATCCTTTAACTGGTAAATAAAAATGACCGCAAACAGGCCGGTGATCATATTAAATATGAAATGAGCGACTGCCAGGCGTTTGCCATTTTTATTGGATGCCAAAGACCCGAGTGCAGCGGTTACCGTGGTACCGATGTTTGCACCTATCGCCAGGGCAAGCGCATTGATGTAGTCAATCTGGCCGGTAGCGAGTGCGGTAATAATGATCGCCATGGTTGCGCTGCTGGACTGAATGACAACCGTGGCAATTGCACCGAACAGAATATAGACAAACACACCCGCGTAACCGTCTATTGCATACTCAGCCAGGTCCAGCCCCTGCTTGAGGGTTTCAAAGCCCTCTTTCATATAGGCTATGCCCAGGAAAATAAAGCCCAGTCCAATCAAAACGCTACCCAGGCCCTTGTAAGTATGGTGCCTGGAAAATTGCATGATCACGCCAAAAATCAGCATTGGTAAGGCGTAATGGGCAATTTTTATTTTCAGGCCGAAAGAAGAGACCAGCCAGGCCGTGGTTGTAGTGCCGATATTGGAGCCAAAAACGACACCTACCGCCTGGGTCAGGCCGATAAGTTCAGCGGAAAGAAAGGAGATAATGATCACTGAAACCAGCGAAGAACTCTGCACAACTGATGTCGCCAGGAATCCGGTGCCTATGGCCTTCGGCGTCGTGCTGGTAAATTTTTCCAGGAACTGTTCCAGCGCACCGCCACTAAACAGTTTGAAACCGTCTTCCATGTAATGCATACCGATCAGAAAGATGGCAACACCGGCAATAATCGTCCTGGTGTCTTCATTCGAGACCACAACCCAGGCAAAACCCAGAAACAGGAGCGGCCCGATGAATCTTTTTAACATTGGACTGTAATCACCAAGGTGTAAATGGTGATTTCGACTGTAATCGTGGTTCGAGCGCTGACATCACTTGTCTTGTTACCGGGGCAGCATCATGCCGCGAAACATATAAGAGCATGGAGAAACCAGCACGCGGTATCTCTTTACGATTTACCTCGATAGTCTGTTCTATTTCATGGATTTTTCCAAGCTTCATAAATACCGCCCCGGCCGAATTATTTTTTACTTATAGAGACTTTCGCGCTTCAATCTCTTCGCGTATTTGCTCTAATTTAATCTTGCATTCATCGATCCGCCTTAACCTGGATCAATTAAATGGATCTTATGAGCTAGCTGCTATCCTCGCATAATCGCCGAAGCGGGCAAACATGAACCTGCACAAAGACCGGCATCAGCACCGGGGTCCGGGCGAATTATGAGACCAATTTCCGTTCATCCGGGACGGCAGTTGGTCAAGATCGACTCGGTTGATCAAGCCTCATCCTTTTCCGGCAAAAAGCCACCCGCCTGCATATTCCACAGGTGTGCGTAATGCCCATCTCTCAGCAACAGCTGCTGGTGACTGCCATCTTCGATAATCCTGCCCTGATCAAACACCAGGATACGGTCCATATGCGATATCGTCGATAAACGGTGCGCGACGACGACCACCGTGCGACCCTGCATCAGGTTTTCCAGGCCCAGCTGTATTTTCTTCTCGGTGACCGAATCGAGTGACGAAGTAGCTTCATCAAGAATCAGTATCGGCGAGTCTTTCAGGATCGCGCGGGCGATCGCGACACGTTGCCGTTGACCACCGGAAAGCTTGACCCCGCGCTCCCCCACTAACGACTCATATTGCTGTTCCGTCTGCAGGATGAATTCGTGGGCATGGGCTTTTTTCGCTGCCTCGATCACCTCGTCATCGCTGGCTTCGAGTCGCCCATAACGAATATTCTCCATCAACGAACGATGAAACAGCTGCGGGTCCTGCGGTATCATCGATATGTTTTCACGCAGGCTATCCTGGGTTACATCGAGAATATTCTGCCCGTCGATTTTGATAGTACCGCCCTGCGCTTCGAACAGGCGCAGCATCAGGTTCACGAAGGTGGATTTACCGGAGCCGGAAAACCCCACCAGTCCAACCTGCTGTTTCGGTTCGATCGTAACACTCAGATTTGCAAAAACCTGTAATCCCTCCTGATAGATAAAGGAGACATCGTCAAACACGATTTCACCCCGGGTCACCTGCAACACCGGCGCTTCGGGTTTGTCGATAATTTCGTGCGACTGCACAAAAACCGAAACCCCGTCGCTGATATTGCCGAGGTATTCGAAAAACTCGAGGAAGCTGCGGCTCAAACCCCTTGCCGCCTCGATCAGCATAATCGCCAGACCCGCGACCATGGAAAATTCTCCTACTGTCATGTTACCTTCAGACCAGATCTTCAGCGCGTAACCCACCATCGCGATCATCAACACCATCGCCGCGGTGAACTGGAACCAGCGTAGTTTCTCCATGTACCAGTAGGTGCGCAGCGCATGATTCACCTCATGGTTAAGATAATCTGTCAGGTAATCCTCTTCATACTGGCGACGCGCAAACATCTTCGCGTTCATGACATTGGTCACCGAATCCACCACCTTGCCGGTGACCAGTGAGCGTGCCGCGGCAAAATCCTGGGCATATATACGACACCGCCGGGCCAGCAGGTAGGACACATACACATAAATCCCCAGCCACAGGCTTAGCACCAGGGCCAGCTCGGCACTGGCGTTAAACAGCAGGATCAACGCCACCAGCGATTTGATGATCAGTGGATAAAAATCAAAGGTAATCGTCCACAGCGCATGCATGCAGCTCATCGACACCTCGGCGATACGATTCGCCAGTGAACCGGCAAAATGCGAGATGAAATAGCGGTGCGAATGATGCTGCAGGTAACTGAACAGCGATTTACGAATTTCGGCGCGTAGATATGGCCCGGTCATTACCAACATCGCCCCGCTGGCCCGGCTGAACAGGACAATACCGAGGTTTAACAGGGCAAACAGGATCAGGGCATCCTCGCTGGCAGTAAAAATATCCGTGCCACTTTGATTAGCCAGCGTGACCGCATCGATTATTTCCTTCACCGCATAGGGCAGCAGGATGGTGCAGGCTGCCTGCGCTGCTTCGAAGATAAAGATCGCCGCCAGGGTATTACGCGATTTTAGATAAAAATACAGCGCGAAGCGCCACGGTGAGCGGGACAGGTGGGGTGCGTCTTCAGCAATGATTAAGGTCGTATCCATCGCGCAAGTGTAACGGCATCGACAAGCTTAAGGGAGTCAAATAAAGCGCGGCCCGACGGTTATTAAAATGTTCAGGCTATTCGATATAGCCTCGGCCCCGGCTTATGCTAATCTACGCTACTTTAAAGACTACCAGTCATTTTTCGATATCCCACGCATGAGTAACGCATCGTCGTCAGCAGGCGCGCGAGTTTCGGAAGCTCTCGCCGCCAGCATTGCCAGGGGTTTTTGCGGTTATCGAAGAGCGTCGTGGTAAATGGAATATTCGGTCTTAGCCAAACATTGTCCACGATAAACCGGGTATAAGAGCAATCAGTCGTTGTTGAAAACGGCTACTGGCTATCCGCAAGATAAATCGCGTGCTGGATAAACGAGACTATTAAATGCAAGTTGATTTCGCCAACATTCGGGACAAGACCCCGACAGCGTTGATAGCGCTGTTTTTCGTGGTTTTCATAATCTTGTTGCCGCGCTATACCGATAACGCGAAAGCCTGGTTCATGCTACTGATCCTGAGCGCTTTCTTTTACCTGTTATTTAATATCAAGCAGGTCAGGCAGACCGATACTATCGAAAGAATCTTCCTCGCCGCCATTTTATTGAACTTTGCGTGGCTGGCATTCAGCCATTACTTTAACGGGGCATCCGATCGAGGCCATGCATTCCTGTGGAGCCGTCATTTTTACTTTGTTTTTGTCGTTCCGTTATTTTTCCTGTTCAGGAAAATCGAAATTCCCGACAAAATTATTTTACTCGCCATTTTATGCAGCGTGGCGCTTTCGCTCGGCGACATGACTATCGACCTGGTCCGGGGCGTTGATCATCGACAACAGGGAATGAACCCTAATGCGTTAGGGCCGATTCAGCTCTGCCTGAGCGGAATTTTGTTTTTCTTTTACCTGCGACCGCCCGACCAGCGTCTGCGCTGGTTGAGTTTGCTGGGTTTCTTGCTAGCTTTATGTACCGTTATCCTGAGTCAATCCAGAAGTACCTGGATGACCGCGCTGGTCCTGTGCATATTTTTCGTTTTCTACCTGGCGCGCTCGCTTTCCGTCGGCAGGCGAGTTGCCCTGATTCTCGGCATTATCGCTTTACTCTCGAGTTCATACCTGCTGCCCGTCGTTAAGCCGAGAATCGATAATGTATTGGCCAATATTCCGGCTTATTTTGCCAATGACGACTATCGCGATAAAAGCCGGCTTGGCACCTTCGGTACTCGCATGGAACTGTGGAAAACAGGCTGGAAAATTTTTCTCGAACATCCGCTTGTTGGCGTTGGCGCAGGCAATTTCCAGAAGATGGCGCGGCAGAATCCCGAGCGTTACCGGGTCAATCAGGACGTGCAAAACTACAAGTACGTGCATAACCAGTACATTGCGACCCTGGCAACCCGCGGCATCCCGGGCTTGATACTGCTGCTGATCATCCTGTTTACCCCGATTTATATCTCGATGTCGAAAAAATCGTTCGATCGGGAGTCGGGTATCGCGGACCTCGCAGTCATTCTGATTTGTTTGACTTACATCGTCGGTAATATTCCGGAAGATCACTTCGAAGGCAAGTCGGCGACCATGTTTGTCGGCATCATGCTGCCCCTGTTCCTGGCCAAAATCAGTGTCGCCCGGCACCGGCAGGCAGACTGAGCAGGGCACCGGCCAGTCACGGAACCGCTTATGAATGAGGATGAAGATCCAGCGACAAACCTGATGATATCGGTAATCGTGCCGGTGTTTAACGTCATCAGTTTCATCGAGGAAGGCCTGGCCAGTTTATGCCACCAGGATTTCTCGCAAGCCTGGGAAGTTATTCTGGTCGACGATTGCTCAACCGACGGCAGTCTCGAGATTTGCAGACAGTTCGCCAGGGACTACCCCGACAAGTTCAAACTGATCGAAAGTCCGACTAACGGCGGGGTCAGCGTGGCCCGTAACCTCGGCCTGGAACAGGCGCATGGACGCTACCTGATGTTTGTCGACCCGGACGATATCCTTCCACCCAATGCCATGTCCTGCATGTTTGAGGCCGCCGAACATTACGCTGCCGACATCGTCAAGGGCAACCTGGTATTGTTCGGCGAAAGCGGGCGACGCCCGGCACCTGACCAGGTTCACTCGACGACGCTGGTTACCGGCGACGATGTCCTGACCGAGTTATTCGAGCATGCCCGTGTGCGTGGACATATCGCCGGCAAAATGTACCGTCGTGACAAGTTTGGTGAGATTCGTTTACCGGTCGGGGTGCGTATGGCACAGGACCTGCTGTTTTTCAGCCAGGTTTTTTCCAGGGCCCGGTCGCTATTATTGTTAAACGAGGACGTCTATGAATACCGCAAACATTCGGGCGGATCAACCGGTCGCAAGTATGAAAAAGGATCTTACATAGACTGGCTCGGCGCGGTAGAAAGCAGCGGAAATTTTGCCGTCAGCAGGCGCCAGAAACGCGCCCACAAGGGCTTACTGGTACGCACCATGGCCCAGGTCGCACGCGAATGCCGCAAGATTCCGGCAACCAGTGCCGCGCCGGTACTGGATACGATCGAACAAAAGTGTCGACGCTGGAACATTCGGCTATTCTATCTTATCGTCATCGACCGGCTTGGCCTGCGCACTATAAGCCGCTATATTAAATTGCAACTGGCACTCAGGCAGATACGACGTAACCTGTCCCGAAGCTGATACCCTGTACCCCGGCCCGGTTCGTTGCCGCGCCCGCATATGAGCACATACTTTGACCTCGACCGTTGCTATTTTTCGCAAACGCCTGCTCTCGTACTCGGAGACCTTCATTGCCGATCAGGGCCGTTTTCTGCCGCACTATCGGCCGGTGTTTTGTGGTTATCAGAAAGACGCTTCGGGGATACATATGCTCGACGGGTCGGAGCGAATACTGCTCGCTGATTACAGCAACGCGGCGCCACTGTCCAAGTTTATGTTTCGGCATGGGCTGGGGGGCGGTAAAACCTGGATAGCCGCCATCGACAGGCAATCCCCGGTGCTGATTCATGCGCATTTTTTCAATGATGGCCTCGATGCAGTCAGGCTCGGCGACAAACTCGACCTGCCCGTCATCACTACTGTTCATGGACACGATATTACCAAGCATGAAAACACGGTCGCGCAAAGTTCGTCCAGGCGGCGTCTTTTCGACCGGGTTGACCGCATCATCGCGGTGTCGGAGTTCATGGCTAAACAGGCGCTCGCCCGCGGATGCCCGGAGAGCAAGCTGCTGCAACACTACATCGGCATCGACCTGGATAAATTCACCCAGCAAAAAGACGAATCGGATCAACCATCATTGCTCTTCGTCGGCCGCCTGGTTGAAAAAAAGGGCTGCACCTACCTGCTGCAGGCAATGCAACATCTGCAAACACGCTTTCCCGATCTGCAGCTTACGATTATGGGTGAAGGCGAGTTGAAATCCTCCCTGCAGCAAGAAGCCGCAGCACGGCAATTGAACGTCCGCTTCACCGGTGCCGCGACCGCCGTGGAGATTCGACAACAGCTGGCGAGATGCTGGTTGTTTGTAGCACCGAGCATTACCGCGGAAAGTGGCGATATGGAAGGCCTCGGCATGGTGTTTCTGGAAGCCCAGGCGCTGCAAACCCCGGTAGTCAGTTTTCGCAGCGGCGGCCTGGTCGAGGCAGTCGAGGAAGATAAAACGGCTTTGCTCAGCGCAGAAAAAGATGTCTCCGGGCTCACCGAAAACATTACCAGACTGCTCGAAAATTCGACCCTGCGCCACAATATGGGTGCCGCGGGGCGCAAACGGGTCGAGGAAAACTTCGATGTGCGTAAACAATGCGCCAAACTGGAAATGATCTACGCTAAGCTAAGCTGATGTTTGCCACGGTAATATTTACGCCCTGTAACCATCCGCGCTGGCTAGAACAGCTTGCCGGGTCATCCTGATCTATGTCCGCGCCTGAACTGAAGCCGCAACAGATCCTGCAACTACGCGGCGCGCTCGAGGATAAAAGACAGCAACTTAAAGCTCAGTTAAAAAGCAGCGACCTGGATACTAAACCGGTAGCACTCGATCAACAATCGGTCGGCCGGGTTTCACGTATCGATGCCATCCAGCAGCAGCAAATGGCGCTCGCTAATCAGCAACAGTCTACCCAACTACTGAAACGTATCGACCTCGCACTACAGCGCATCGATTCAGATGAGTATGGTTGTTGTCTGCAATGCGAGGAGCCGATTGCATTCGCGCGTCTGCGGGCGCAACCCTTCGCCAGCCTTTGCCTCGATTGCCAGTCAGCGAGCGAAAACACCTAGGTCTTCCTTTTTGCAATCACGCTCGCAGATAGTATTGCCGAATGCAATTAATCCTGCCGGTTCAAAATATTTATTCTGCTTGCGTATGCCCGGACTCTGTCATTCGATAGGCTGGTTCCAGGGCTCTTGGGCTGGCGCCATACTCGTGCATCATTTGCGCTGAGTAATTTTGCAGCCGGCTGATAAATCGATGCCAGCGACGCTTTATTTTACGGCGTGCGAACCAGGCTATGTTATCGAACCAGTTTATCGCACTGTGATTCCCGAGTCCGTCAATCACCACCAGGCGCGCCTGTTGCGGCGAGATTTTCTGGAACAGAACATTGTAGCGTCCCATATCGACACTGAAGATGATCAGGTTGTCGAGCAGGTATTGCCTGAGTTCATCGAGGTAAGGCATAAATTCCGCCAGCGGATAGCCCTGCTCGAAATGCCACCACAGCGACCTGGAAACAGCGCCATCATAATCTGCGATCAGATCGACTACAAAACCCTCCCCCAGGTTGGTTTTCAGCTGCCCGTAATATTGCGGAATGTGTTTGAAATCAAGCATCTCGCGGCGCGCCAGGTTGTTGTACAGGATGAGTTCGCGACGGGTTTGCTTGTCGCTTTCTCCTTTCTGTATCTTGATTACCTTGTGCGCATCCTCAGGGTGCAGGTAGCAGGCACGCTCCTGGCCAACCCCGATCGGCTCGCTGGTAATTTGCAGTATCTGTTGATTCATGGCGTCGAAAAAGATATCACGAATTGAAGCAGTTAGCTGTACCCGTTTATGGCTTTGTAATATGCTCTGGCGATGCCGTTGACCGACCAGGAAATCGAAACCTACCACCGGGATGGACTGGTAATCCCATCCACCTACCGGGTTCCGCAAGCGACCCTGGCGCGTATCGATGAGCTTTATCAAAAGCTACTCGAGGACAATAAAAACACCCCGGACTTTTCCGCAGACTTTATTCTCGGGCCGCATCTGAATGCGCACGGCAGCTACGGCGTCAAGGGCGACCCCGAGTGGCTCGAGTTCGCCCGTATCCCGGAAATTCTCGACATGATAGAACAGTTGATCGGTGGCGATTTGGTGTTATGGGGTGTCACTATTTTCGGCAAGCCGGCAAAGGCAGGCAAGGCGACGCCATGGCACCAGGATGGCGATTACTACCCGATCGAACCGCTGGAGACACTAACCGTCTGGATTTCGCTGGATGGTTCCACGCCCGCACAGGGGTGTATGAAATTCATTCCGGGCTCACATCGTGAACATAAGATTTATAAGCATCATTTCGAGCACCGTGATGACTACACCCTGGCCCAGGTTATCGATGACGGCCAGGTCGATTTGAGCCAGGCGCGCGATATAGTGCTCGAGCCCGGGCAAATTTCACTGCACGATGTTTACCTGGTCCATGGCTCGGATGCGAATCATTCGCCCAAACGCCGGATGGGACTGGTACTGCGGGTTATGCCCGCCACCAGTTTCTACAATCACGACAGCGGTAAAATCAAGGAAGACGCCGGCTCGCCACATGGTTATTCAAACCGGGCGCTATTTTTGCTGCGGGGCGAGGACAGGTCGGGGCGCAACAATTTTACCCGGGGGCATGAATCAACATGAAAACTATTGGTTTTATCGGTGTCGGGGAACTCGCACTTTATACCATCCGGGGAGTTCGGCGTGGTGGTTATCGGGGCCCTGTACTGTTGAGTCCGCGCAATCTCGAGAAGGCGCAGTACCTGGCCGAAAATCATGACTGCCAGGTGCAACAGGATAACCAGTCAGTGGTAGCTAACAGCGACTATATTGTTATTGCAACCCGCCCGGCGCATTGCCTGGAAACCCTGGCCAATCTCGAATTCAAACCGGGCCAGGTTTTGATCAGCGTGGTTGCGGGCATCGAAGTCGAACAGCTGCGAACGGCTTTGTCCGAGCAAGTGGAAATCGTACGCGCGATGCCGGTCAGTAGCGCCGAGGCCGGTGCCAGCCCTACCCTGATTTATCCTGATAACGCATTCGTGCGCGAATTTTTCGACTATTGCGGTAATACGATTGCGGTCGATAACGAGGCTTATTTTACCCAGGGCAGCGTACTCGCCTGTGTTTATTGCTGGTTTTTCTCGTTATACGAAGAGTTGATCCAGTCGACCCAGGGACCTGCACTACCGGCAGGCTTAAGTGCCGAACTGGTGATGGGTATGGCTAAGGGCGCGGCTGAACTTGCCCTCGCCAATAAAGATATTTCCCCGGGTGAAATAGCCAGCAACATAGCGACCGAGGGGACCTTTTCCAGACTCGGTCTCGACCTGCTTGAAGAAAACGCTGCCTTCAAGCCCTGGCGCGAAGCCTGCGAGTTATTGCAAAAGCAGCTAGCCGCGAACGACTAGCGGCGATAGGCATAGTTACTACTGTTTTTCCTGCTTGTTCCACTTGCCTTCCATTTGACCTGTTCGCACAGCTGGTCTTTAATGGCCCCGACA
>CAWCBX010000218.1:0-19861 GCA_963793595.1 uncultured Gammaproteobacteria bacterium
AAGTCACGTGCATGCCGAACTCGCCGAATATCTGCAATGCATCGACGCTGACGATATCAAGCACGGGGACCTGGTCGAAGCCTCTTACCTCGAAGCGCAGCGTTTCATGTCACCGCAGGGCCTGGAAAATTACCTGGTAGGTATTAAGTCCATGTGCACTCTGGGCAAGGGTCAGGACCTGGTACTGACCTATGTCCAGGAAATGCCGGTAGTGGCGCGGGAAGTTGGCGAAGACATAGTGCCCGATGTCATCGAGGCGATTATGAAACTGGCTTCGTTGACGTCAGGCGCCGTGATAACGCTGATTCTGGCCAACCTGCCACTCACCGCTACGCGCCTGGGCGACGCCGAGTTGGTACGCGGGTATCTCAAGTTATTGCACCAGCTGTCAGCAAAGGCGCCGCGCGGTTTAAGGCCGATGATGGATTCACTGGGAGAATTGCTTGCGAAGCTGACCCTGGGAGGGCTGCGGCGTTGGGCAATGTGGGGCGCGCAAGCCTATCAGCGTGACTATGACGGCCAAAGCAGCTACTTCGGCCTGGCCACGGAAACCTCTAAATCGATGTTGCAACGTGAGCGGCGCGGCACCTTGTTTGTAGACAATCATCGCAAATTAAATTTTTACCTGCGCGCGCTCTGGGGCAGGACGTTTTTCATGCGCCCGACTTCGGGAGACTATGAAACCCGCGAGGGCAGTAGACCTTATATCGAAGACTATCTGCTGCACCTGCCGGATGCTTTCGATCGCTATCGCGATATCGACGGTATCGATATCTACCGGGCCGCCGCGGCCCACGCGGCTGCTCATATTGAATTCACCAGACAGGCCATATCCGACGCTGGATTGACCCCGGCACAACAATGTTTCATTGATCTTTTCGAAGATGCGCGAATTGAATATCTCGCTTACCAGCGATTTCCGGGATTGCGACGCCTGTGGCTCAGATTTTTCGAGTATGCCCTCGATGACGATGAAGCGGATTACCACAAGATCGTGCTGCAAATGTTGCGCATCGGTCGATCGCTGCTCGATTCCGGGTACCAGGACGACGCGAGCTGGATTCGACAAATAACGGCTGGATTCAGGGCTGAGCTCGAGCGGGATCCAGAGAATGTATCGACGGTGCGCGAGTACGGCCTCAAATGCCACGAGCTGATTTGTCAGTCGGATACGATGCCGGGCATCCGTATCCTGCAGGATTTGCCGATTCAATACCGTGATGATAACCGTTACCTGTGGGCTTTCGATGAGAACAGGTTCTCGGCTAGCGAGTTTGACCAGTTGCCCTGGCGACAGCCCACGCTGCGCAAGCGGGTCAGCTTGATGGAAATGGTCAACGAGATCGACTCGGAGCTCGAAGATGGCAGCCCACAGGAGGTGTGGGTACTGCCCACCGAATTATTTCCTTACGAAGATCAGGGCGTCAGTTATAACGCAGCGGAGGGAGTAGAGCCGCTATCGGAACCCTTTCATTACGATGAGTGGGACTACCAGCTACAACTGGCCCGGCCGGAATGGACCACGGTGGTCGAACGCCGTCAGCGCAGCGCAGATGCCGAGACGATGGATCTGATTCTGCAAAAGCATAAACCGCTCGCCAGCCGCATCAAGCACTTGATTGATGCGCTGCAACCGCAGGGCGTTGTGCGTAAACGCGGTTTTGAAGATGGTGACGAACTCGATATCGATGCGGCGGTGCGGGCGATGATCGATATTCGCCGTGGCGTCATGCCTGATCCGCGGGTGAACATCCGCATTACGCGCCATGTGCGCGATTTGTCGATGGTAGTGCTGATGGATTTGTCCGCATCGACCAATGATCGTGTCGGCGATTTGAACGAGCAGGACGAGGGTTATCTGGACCAACCCAGCATTCTGGACCTGACCCGCGAGGCCACCGGATTGCTTGCCTGGGCAGTCGATTCGATCGGCGACGATTTCGCGGTGCACGGCTTTGCTTCCGATGGTCGCCACGATGTGCAGTATTATCGTTTCAAGGACTTCGATGAATCTTATGGCGAGGCCGCAAAATCCAGGCTGGCAGGTATGCAGGGTGGGTTATCGACGCGCATGGGAGCGGCATTACGCCACGCCGGCTGGCATCTCGGGCAACAGGCCAGTCGCAAACGTCTTATTTTGCTGATTACCGATGGCGAACCTGCCGACATCGATGAACGCGATCCGCAGTACTTGCGTCAGGACAGCAAGCAGGCGGTCGATGAACTCGCCGCGCAGGGGATACATACCTATTGCCTGACCCTCGATCCGCAGGCAGATAACTACGTATCACGGATTTTTGGCCCCAATAACTACTCTATCGTGGATAATATCGAACGCCTGCCAGAGCGCCTGCCGAAGGTTTTTTCAGTACTGACGACATAGTTTTTAGTAGTAAAAGTACATATCGCTATTTGGTTATTACATTGGATGCAATGATTTGATAGTTTTGAGCGTTAGCAAATGTCAAAATAATTCGAATAACCGATACGTAGTGCCGACATATGAGAAAATCAGTAATCTTGCCAATTTCGCTTTCTGCTCCGAGACACCGGAAAATATTGTTATTCTGTCGTTGCTCGTATTCAGGTGTTATCCATGAATATGCCGAATCCTGAAATCCAGCCCGAAATACCTGCAATGAGCCGTAAAATTGCTTTTGATCGAATCAAGCTTGTCCTGTTCGATCTGGATGGCACCCTGGTCGATAGTGTTGGTGACCTGGCCTGGTGTGGTAATGAAATGCTGCGCAGTCTCGAAATGCCACTGCATGACCCGCAGGCGGCACGGAGCTGGGTCGGTAACGGGCTCGAGCGTTTCGTCAAGCGCGTGTTGACCAGTGACATGGAGGCCGAGCCTGACGAGGCCCTGTATAACGCTGGTGTGGAGATCTTTAAAAGGCTCTACGCCGAACATGCGAGCGATCACAGCGTGCTTTACCCCGGGGTCATCGAGACATTAAAATACCTCGCTGGACTCGATCTGCATCTGGCCTGCGTTACCAATAAACCGGAACCGTTCACTTCCGGGTTGATCGCAGCCATGGGGCTCAGCGAGTATTTTGGCCTGGTTGTGGCCGGCGATACCACTGCCCGGAAGAAGCCCGACCCAATGCCCTTGCATTATGCCGCGGATCATTTTGCGGTCGATTACGGCCAGTGCCTGATGGTGGGTGATTCCAGTAATGATGTGCAGGCGGCACGCGCGGCTGGATTTGACGTTGTCTGTGTGCCCTATGGGTATAACCACGGCAATGATATTCGTGACTCCCATCCGGACCTGGTGGTTGAAAACTTAATCGAACTGAATGAAATGTTTGCCCGAGGAGGGCGCTTATGAACCTGAACCGAAGAGAGTTTATCCGACTGATGGGCCTGGCGGGCGCCGCAGGTATTTTCCCGCGTGCAGGATTCTCGGCAGGCAGCGACGGCTCAAAGCTTTATGACATGCCGGCCTTCGGCAATGCGCGGATCTTACATTTTACCGACTGCCATGCGCAGCTAAACCCGATTTATTTTCGTGAACCCAGCGTCAACCTGGGATTTGGCGACGCTTTCGGCAAGGCGCCACACCTGGTGGGAACCCATTTATTGAATCAATTTGGTATCCCGGGTGGCGGCATCGAAGAACACGCCTACACCTACCTGAATTTTGAACAGGCAGCACGGATGTACGGCAAAGTCGGTGGATTTGCTCATCTGGCAACCCTGGTCAAAAAATTACGTGCCGAGTATGCACAGGGACGTTCGCTGCTGCTCGATGGCGGTGATACCTGGCAGGGGTCGGGAACGGCTTACTGGACGCGGGGCCGCGATATGGTGGAAGCCTGCAACCTGCTTGGCGTCGATGTCATGACCGGGCACTGGGAGTTCACCTATCTTGCCGCTGAAGTTCTGGGCAATGCAGAAATGTTCAAGGGTGAATTCGTCAGTCAGAATTGCAAGGTCAAAGAGGACGCATTGTTCGATTACGAACTTGCCGACCTGGGTGATTTCAACGAAGACACCGGGCATGTGTTCAAACCTTACACGATTCGTGAAATGGGCGATCTGCGGATTGCCGTGGTTGGGCAGTCATTTCCGTATACCCCGATCGCAAACCCACAGCGCTTTATCCCCGACTGGACCTTTGGTATCAACGAGGATGACATGCAGGAAATCGTCGATCAGGCGCGCGACGAGGAAAGTCCTGACGGATTGATTCTGCTTTCGCACAACGGCATGGACGTCGACCTGAAGATGGCGTCGCGAGTCAGCGGAATCGATGCAATTTTTGGCGGTCATACCCATGATGGCGTGCCGGGAGCGGTTCCGGTGTCCAACCCGGGTGGCAAGACGCTGGTCACTAATGCCGGATCCAATGGCAAGTTTCTCGGCGTCATGGATATGGATTACAAGGGCAAGAAGCTGCGTGATTTTCGATATCGGCTGCTACCGGTATTCTCCAACCTGCTTGATGCGGATGCTGAAATGGCGGCCTACATCGATGGTGCGCGTAAACCCTACCTGCCCAAACTGAAGGAAGAACTGGCGGTTGCGGAGGATGTGCTGTTTCGACGCGGTAATTTCAACGGCACCTTCGACCAGGTAATATGCGATGCCTTGCGCACCGAGGGCGACGCGCAGATAGCGTTGTCACCCGGCTTCCGCTGGGGAACCACGGTACTGTCGGGCCAGGCGATCACGATGGAGCATGTCATGGATCAAACCTGCATTACCTATCCCGAGACCTATGTCCGCGAAATGAGTGGCGAAGACCTGAAGCTGATTCTCGAAGACGTCGCCGACAACCTGTTCAACCAGGACCCTTACTACCAGCAGGGTGGAGACATGGTGCGACTCGGAGGACTCGATTACTCTATCGAACCGCAGGCACAGGCGGGCGCGCGAATCGCCGACATGCAACTCGATGACGGCACTCGTATCGATGCGGCGAAGAAATACAAGGTGGCCGGTTGGGCAACGGTGGGCTCGCAGTCGCCGGGCGCGCCGATCTGGGATGTGGTCGCGGACTATCTGCGCCGCGAGGACAGCGCAAGCATCAAGAAAATGAACACCCCCATCCTTAAAGGCGTATCCGGCAACCCGGGCATCGCGTAGTTCGGCTATTTCTCTCGTCTGAATGGCTGCTCAGGAGCAGAAAACAGGGCGCGAGGAGGTTTCGGTCAAAGAGCTAAAACGCAGATGGGATATCAATTTCCCTAATTGCGCACAACCTTGATTCGATCTTCGCCGGTTAACGATTCGCCATTGTAGGTTGATGCCTTGAGGATAATCCTGAATTCGCCTTCGCCGACCTTGAAGCCCGTGGTACGCACATCGCATACGAGATCTTCGTAGCCATCGTCGTTAACGTCTGTCTGGCGGCATAGACTTTTGTCAGACTTGCCAACCAGCATGACATCGACACCGTTTAGCCTGATGGTGCGCGGATTGATCTCGGTTACATTGAGGTCGCTTGATCCGAGAATCGCGACCGGGATAACGCGCCCGGAACTGGCGCGGACAATATTCTCTGGATCACCGGGTATGATATCGATAGTCATCGAGTACGCGCCATGTCCGCCAAACAGGTTGCTCGCCCGGGCGGTGATCTCAAAGTACCTGTCTACTTGCTTTAAATCCGGACTAGTGACATCGGTTGCCGCCGCATTGGAAGCAGCTGCCCATGTCCAGAGTATGGTCGCAAAAAATCGCACCGCCGTTTGCTTGTATTGCACTGTTTTATCCTGGATATTTTCCGTTACCACCTCAGTGGTGTTACTGGTAATTGCTATCTGAACGGGATTTTTCAAGTCTGCATCTCGAAAGCTGATATTTTAACTATAGATGTCAGAGGCGACAAACTGCCAAGGCCGTTTAAAAACCCTCGCGGGATAGTAAAACACAGTTTTCCATCGAAGGGGTGATCAATGAGCGGACGCAGCTATCAAATTTATGAATCCTTTCATCTATGCGGCGGCTTTCCCGGCTACTATTATTAGTGCATGCGGATGAATAACTATTGATATGAACGGTATCTGGAAGCTGTTGATTTTAGGCGTTTGCCTTTATGCCGTAATGGTCGCCTTCGTTTATTACCGGCAGTCGAGCCTGATTTACTACCCGAATATGCCCGGACGGAACCTGGTCGCGACACCAGAACACATCGGCCTCAAATATCAAGATGTACAATTTGTAACCGGGGATAATATTAGTTTGCATGGCTGGTTCATTCCGAACCATGCCGCAAAAGGGACGGTACTTTTTTTTCATGGCAATGCTGGCAACATATCGCACCGCCTGGAGTCCATTGATACCTTTCATCGACTCGAGCTCAACGTTTTTATTATTGATTATCGTGGTTATGGACAAAGCGAGGGTAAAGTCTCGGAACAGGGAACTTACCGCGATGCCGTGGCCGCATGGGATTACCTGACCGGGACCCGGGGGTTAGATGCAAAACAGATCATCATCTTTGGTCGATCGTTAGGCGCATCAATTGCCAGCTGGCTGGCCAGCAAGCACACCCCGGCCGCACTCATTATAGAATCCGGCTTTAGCTCGGTACCATCCATGGCAAAACGAATTTATCCATTTTTGCCGGTAAGTTGGCTAACTTATTTCAAATATGACACGAAAAATTATGTAAAAAGTATTGCCTGTCCGGTGCTGGTTGCACACAGCCGGAGCGATGACATCATTCCTTTCGATGAAGGTCGTGAAATTTTCGATGCCGCATCCGAACCCAAACAGTTTTTGGAGATGCGCGGTGGCCATAATGATGGATTTATGGTCAGTGGCTCGACTTATGTCGATGGGCTCAGGTCATTTATCCACGGAAATCTTGAATAGATGACGATCGAGGCTGCAGGATCGTTGCTTCATGGTGTTGAATTCAGAGTGCCTGGGTTAAGGTTTGTGCTCGAAACATTCGTCATCGTACTATTTGCAGCTGGGATACAGGATTCAGATTTTGCGGGTCGCGGAATGCGCAACTAATACCTGGCCAGCACACACCTCTATAACCTTAAATCTCCGCATCAACTGTGTTCAGGTTACCGGGGGTCATGGTTGCTTCAGTTCTGTACCGATCAGCGACTCCGCTCAAGATTTTTCGGATCATGTCTTTCGCCATCTCGTCACTATACCCGCTTAACCCCTGGAAGAAATTCTCGGCAAGTAGTAAAGCGTCTTCTTCAGTGACAAAATCTTGAGCAATCAATCGCTTCCAGAAGAACCCCAACCGCTTGCTTTCTTCGTTGGCGGCATGGATATACTGCATGTAGCGCGGCGCGTCGTTTTGTTGATGCTGAAGCCATGCGTTCTTTACCCGTATCCAGTCCTTGGCCGGGATTTCATCGCAGATGCGCTGCCATTCATCGTCGTCGGCACTCAATGGTATGGTCATCTTCAGGTGGTCTCGAAGATATCGCCGTAACCAACCACGCCCCAGGGGTACTTGTCGTTTATTCATCTACCTGGACCCGCGTTGTTGCATTCGCCGATCGACAAACCTGCTACGGCGATCTGTCACCGTGATGCGACGCGATTTATCGGATAGATTGGGTAAAACGACGGAGCGCCGGTCTCCGGGGAGACGCTGATCACGCGTAGAAGCGCGCCGATCAAGCATATCGTTGGCATAAGACAATTCCGAGAACCTCCCCATCTATGCAATGAAATTGAAAGAATAAGTTATTTAAATTTAACAAGTTATATTCAATTCATAAAGCATTTTATGAAGTTTTAAGTAAAAGTCAATCCAGGCAACAATCTATGGTGCGATCTATGTTCAGTCTTCCGGACAGCAGGGGAATGTGGGGATACCAGTCGACAAACGATATCAAATCAAATCGAGTCCAGTGTCGTTGAGGTTGAGCAATTTCTCCAAAGCAGGCGCTGGAAAACTCTTTACCGCGGGCGATCTTCGGCCAGGATCGGACCTGCATGTGTAGCAGCTATAATGGCTCGACCATTACTTTCGTTTACAGATATTCGGGTAGTCAGGGTGACAGTTAACTAGGGATCAGGGTGACAGTTAACTTATCTTGTATCAGCAGTGAATTAAGTTAACTGTCGCTCTGAAACCGAAAAGAGAGCGAAATAACTTTTTGATATTCGCTTATCCGCATAGAATACACGGGTGCGACGTTACTTACTCATAAAGAACCTGTTTTGCTCGCTGCTTTGTTGCGGGCTGCTGAGCTTGAACGGTGTTGCCTTCGCCCAGGTGTACAAATCCTACGATGCCGACGGTAACGTTGTTTTCAGTGATAAACCGACCCAGGGCAGTAGGGAAGTTGAAGTAAGCAAACCTAATTTGGGCGATTCATTCGAAACACCGCCACCGCCGCCAGCCAAATCCCCGCCTGAGATTAAACCAGAGGAGGAGTCGGAACCCGAACTGTTAACGCAGCCGATTGCGGGTGACGATTCTGCTGACACTAATAATGATGGCAGGATAAGCAGGCGCGAAAAAGAGGAACATCGCAAAGAACGGCGCAAGAAGAATCGTGAAAAGGCGAAAGCTGCCGAGGGGGGGTAACAGGTAATGCCGCCATTGACGTTTCAAGTCGGAGTGGCTTTCCTCGTCCCTGATATTCTGGTTTTGAGGGGCTATTTTCTCCACAGGAGATGCTGAAAGGCGCCTGTTAGGCAGCTGCAAACGCCTATAAGCAGACGTCCGGTTAGAAAATCAAATCAATTGAACTTATCCCGTTGGCTCACTTATCGCCAGTGTCGGCCCGGCAAATCCTCTCTCCGGGATTCTAGAATTTATTATTTTCTATCAGGGTCTGCAGTCGATTGGCATAGTCGTCAGGGTTCTTTCGATAAATATCGAGTATCTGCTGGGATAGCCTTTCCCAGTGGGTTTTACTCGCCGGTACCAGTTCCTTGATTACTTCGCGTTTGCCTCGTATCACCCAGGATTCATAGGCCTGAATAAGTGCAGGGAAAAGGTTTTTGTGCATATTCGGGAGATTCGCAAAATAGAAATGCAATGACGCATCTTGTCCTTTATCGACCAAACCGGGAAGCGTTGTCAGCGAGTCGGCCAGGTGATCACGCACGGCGCGGATCATGATTTCAGTTTTCGACCGCGGCAGACCTACGAGCATTTGCTCCCATTCCGGCCCCAGTTGCTTTGCCGCAAGCACCTCGCCCTTTTCATGCAACAGTACTGAGTCGATTACCGTATCGGTTATATCATCAAGTGCGGCCTCGGCGTTATCTTCGAAGTTGAAGCCTTGCATAGCACGACTCATAGCGTTTTCTAGTTTGTTCCACTGCCATTCCTCGATCTTTTCCCAGATCATCCGCCGAAGCGATTCGCGTCGGATAAAGATCGTGTCACCCAGTGCCATTGCCGGGGGGGCTGTCAAATCCCGGGCATACTCGTTTTCCGACACGAGAACTGTAAAGTCCGATTGTCTTTCCCGATGCCCCAGTTTGCCCAGAAAAAAATGTGGGGTGCACTTGTTGCCGAGTCCACCACTGTAAACCAGTCCGTACGGATTTAGCGACGCATTCACTGCCTCGTTGTCAAAGGGGTCGTAATATTCGCCGTCAATCGGTAGATCGGTAAAAGGCTCATCTTCTATGGTTTGCCAGAAGTGTTCCCGCTGCGTGAGCCAGTCACCAACATCGCCATCGGGCAAGTTGTCCCGAAAGGCATAGCTCTTCTCCCAGCGAAAATACTCGCGCATCTTTAGTAGGTAGATACACAATGTATAGTCCCCAGCGTGTCGCGCATCGGAGATATGACAGTTGCGCTGTACAGCTGTCAGCAGTGGCTGCAGTTTGTCTTGCATGGATGCCTGAATTGCTAGTTGATGAATATCCTACAAAATTACTTTGCTATTCCGATCCTATCACGTTGCATGGTAACCACTCCAGATAAGGCCACAGGAGTTTATCGTGAAAATCTACTGCAGACGTTTTAAGTATGGGCTTCAAGGGCGGTCTTCGAGCTATTTTGTTGAAAAATAGAAAGTTTTTCTCTACGGGGAAATTATTTTCAATACAGGAAATTCTAAAAAAACGATCTACAGGGGGGCTGTTACTGGCGGTTACGACCGACAGATCGACTGGTAAGCTTACCTGTTTACTGCTGCGAGAAGATCAGGATGATATGGCTTTCTGCAGAAAAGCTATCCTCCATTTTTTCTCGAGTTCTCCTACAGAACAGGCCTGGAACGCAGGCCCGGTTAAAGGCTCGGATCAATCGGTACTGACCGCGTTGATTGTGCGGGAACAGGATCACTCGATGTAATCGAACACATCCGTCCGAGCATCATCTTGCGTTCTGTATTGTCGCTACCAGGGGGCCTGAATCTGCTTCGCCGAGCCGTGAGGCTCGGCTTCTCACAGACCTTAACCTACTTTCATACCCTCGATCAAAGTTGATGCACAAACCCCGGCGACGTCAGCGCGGTACTGGTCGCTCACGTTATCGACCCAGCCGGCCTCGGTGACGAAGTCGTCGTGCTTCCAACTGCTCAAATCCTTCAGGGCCGCGAGCTTTTCCAGCTGTGGCTCCGCCTTGGCAACGCAAAGTGGCGTAAATTCCTGGATGACAGCTGCCGTTGCGCTTGCCTTCTCCATTTGCCCAGCCGTTCCGGTAGTTATCCAACCACCCCAGGAGAAACCGATCACCATTGTAGCAATCCCGCCACAGACCAGGCCCCAAAATGCTGGCTTTACTGATTCTTTTGTATTCATTGTCATACCTCTCATCATTAGTTGGTTTTTACAACCGGGTGAGGTCACCATTGGAGGAGGCTGACCATCCATACACCGACAGTTCATAATATGAAAATCCTGCCGATCAGGATTTCTAGTTGGGAAAATATTAAGCAAATAGAGAGGGGCAAGAGCGACCACCATACACCCCATGATCTCGATTTACCTAATTTA
The DNA here is from genome assembly GCA_963793595.1 of uncultured Gammaproteobacteria bacterium. GTDB lineage: Bacteria > Pseudomonadota > Gammaproteobacteria. The sequence goes on from CAWCBX010000218.1 coordinate 10,897, forward strand.
ACTTACCAGCGCTCATTTCACAGTGTGGTCCTGAAACTCTGAAATATCGCCAAATCGCGTTAAATTATTTGATTAGAGATTCTGTTTACTGGTAAACAGAACCGCATAAAACTCCGTTGGGAGGAAATCTTCGGCCACTTTCGGACGCTGGCGCTTGTAGCGGAGGATTATGGAAATGATGTATGTTGGAATGTTAGGCCTGACCCTCACTTGCTCACTTGTCGTCTGCGAGTGATGGGGCCAGCATCTCCTCCATCTTTAAACCGGTTAAGCCATGAATGCTACGCCACAGGAAATAGAAAATGGCTAACATCATCACCATGGAGGGAATCGCTATTATCGGGTAACTCATCAGGGTCAGCCGTCCCAGTTCTTCGTTAAAAGCGGCACTTCCTGTCGGGCTGGTGACAATCCATTTGGCCAGCAGGTAATTCATCACTGCCGAAAAGAAAAAGGTTCCGCCAAGCAAATATGTGGCGTTCAGCAGGCGACTCTCGAACACGTCAGCGTGGCCCCGTTCGTGAAGAATCCGCTCGATTCTGACAGTATTTAAAAGCTTCGGGTTATACAGCAATGTTTTGATCAACGGATAACCGGCCCGCGCAGAGATCAGCACTGCCATACCCAGCAAAGCGGGGATCGCAGCTTCCTTGACCGCCAGCCATTCGGCATCCAGTCTCAACAGACCGATGCTGCCGGTGAGTAGTACGCTGACTAAACCCAGCAGGGCGATATAATTGGTTACTTTGAAACGGATTAGTTCGTATAGGCCCCAGCCAATCGGGAAAGCCAGCGCGAAGATCAGGGCGCCACTCGCACCCATTTCGTTATCACCACTGAGTTTCATCAAAATAATCGATGGAATAACAATACTCAGCAGTAAATCAATCAGTGGACGGGGTTTATGTGTCATGGCAATTAACTTTCCTGATTATAAAGCGGAAGCCGAATCCTCTTCGGCTGTATTCCCGATATCCTGCCCTTGCTGGTCTTTAGAAAGGTATTCACTGGCTTGCTCCAGCAATCCGGTGGCCTTTTGTTTGGCATCCAGTAAAGCTGATCCCTGAGATACCGCTAATGAGTAACAGCATTGCCGGGTTGAGTTTTTGCATAACAAGTTAGTTGATCCTGAAAGAGTGGATGGTTAAAGTTCGGGAATTACGAAATAATAATTCACTGCGTTACCTCCAGGCGAGCAGTTTTATTAAATCAAATTCTGACTATACCGAGTTTCTGGCCTGATGTTGTTGCCGGGCCTGCCCGACTCGAATTGTAGGGGATCACGCTGTTGTCGCCCGACGCTGCGTGCCACCTTCCAACCTGCACGATCGGCCGCGCGGTGAATCGCAACGTAAACCCCGGAGTCAGAACAGTCGCTAATAACCGAGTTGCCATTCACTAATTTGACATCGATCAGGCAGTATTTGATCCTGGTGGATTCGGCGCCTGAAACATCAGCAAGCCAAACTTGAACTTTATCAATATCTGACTGATTTGTAGTCAGAGCAAAAATCAGCCTGCTGCGTATGTAATCGTCGTCTGCGAATGTCAGGGGAAAGTTATGTGACTGAATCTCAATATTCATTTTTTACGCCTCTACACTAGAACTTGTTTCGATGGGAGGTAATATAGAGCTCATTAAAGATAAGTAATAGTCGAATGATTCTGTTAAAAGATTCGTAATTTTCGAATCTTTTAACTAACCGGATTGTGCATGGCCGGGGGATGACTCCCGGGGGAGGCGGGATTCCCCCCGAGACGCGCAGGAATTGCGGGACAGGCTACTCTTCGATCGGTGCGGCGGCGCGGTGATTGTATTCGATGTACATTACCGCCGCTTCAACGCGCGAATGCACCCCCAGCTTGCGCAGCACCGCCTTGACATGCAGTTTAACCGTGCCATCGGAAATGCCCAGGTTGCGGGCAATCAGTTTGTTGCCCTGACCCTCGGCCATCAGTTCGAGGATTTCACTTTCTCGCGGGGTCAATTCGCTGAACGGACCTTTACTTGGCGACACGGTCATGTCGCCCTTGACAAAGCGCACCAGCACCGAGGTCAGCGGTGGGGCCACGACGGTTTTACCGGCGTGAATGTCGCGCAGTGCTGTAACCAGACCGTCTGGCTCCATGTCCTTGAGTAAATAACCACTCGCACCCGCCTTCAGTGCGTCGAGCAGGTCCTGTTCATTCGAACTCGTGGTCAGCATCACTATGGGTATCGTCAGACCGATCTTTTTCAAATGCTTCAACACGCTGATGCCATCGATGATCGGCATGCGCTTGTCGAGCAACACGATATCAGGTTTCAATTCCTGTGCCAGCTTAATGCCCTCGTTACCATCGCCTACCGCGGCGAGTACCTCGATGTTGCGCCGCTGTAACAGGCTGATCAAGCCTTCGCGAAACAGCATGTGGTCGTCGATTAGTAGTATTTTCAAACTCATGGCAACTATCCTTATTATCTAAATTGCTTCGAACAAAACCTGATTCTGTGGAATCTCTCTGGTATCGGTAAAATGCTGCAGCCTGGCCCGAACCTCGTCGCTACTGCAAAGGTAGTAATCAAAACCGGCTGGATCATTCGGCTTTAGTCGCTGCAGAATCCGATCCTCCAGATTATCACCGCTGGTGGCCTTTAGTGGAACATATTCAAAGTTATCGAGTGCATCGTTCCAGGCGCGGCAAAGGTTATTCAGATAATGATTATCTTCGCTATCGGCTATCCAGAACAGGAAAATCTTCTCTGCCACGTCGAGCGCCATGGCATGCTCGATCAGACCCTTGATGGACGCAAAGCCAATACCCTCGGCAATAAACACCAACGAATTAGGCGAGTTCTCATCGAGTACGAATGACCCGCTCGGACCTTGCAGCGTTAACAGGTCGTTGGTTCTGGCCGATTCGGCCAGATAACCCGAGATCGGGTCCTCGGCGTCCAGCGCGATATGAAATTGCAGGTTCATGTCATCACAGGGGCAGCTTGCAATCGGGTAGAAGCCGGAACCGACATGCTCGATCGATAATGTTGCACGTTGACCAGCCAGGAACCTCAACCGGCTGGTGCGCGGGGTTCGTGTACTGAGGATTAGCACCTCTTCGTTGGAGTGGTCGATTTTTTTTACCCTGAGCGGGATGGTCTGCTTTGGAATGTCGCTGATACTTTGCGCTTCGTCGGCTTCCAGTACGACATCGGAGATCGCGGTATTGCTACAACCGAGGATATAACCAAGCCCTTTCTCGGCTTCACTGAGGCTGTAATCATGGTGTTTTATCTTGCGTGTCTCACCCGATACCACGCGGATTTTGCAGAGCCCGCAGTTACCGTTACTACAACCGTAATTGAGCGCAAGCCCACCACGCAGACCTGCTTCCAGAATGGATTCAGCACCTTCGACGAAAAACTCGTGACCACTGGGGATGATTGTTGCCTGTGCCGACATAACCCGCAAAAAGGTCTCATTTACAAATGGTTGGTCTATTGTAACATCGTCTTCCGCCAGGCTCGCTATCGCTTCATCGACCCAGGCAGCAAGCTGTTGCAGTGCATCGGAATCGGCAGCTCGCTGTGCGATTTCAGTACGTAAATTTTCGGTGAAATGCTGGTAGCGAGCGAGCAGGCGTTTCTGTCTCGACAGGTCTTCGCTGAGCGACATGATACGCGCCGTCAGGGCGACGTTGTCAGGTTTGCGCGCGATGCTGTCGGCATTGATGAACGTGGCCTGTTCGATAATTTGCTCGACTCGATCGAGCATACTCGAGTCTTCTATTTGAGCGTTCGGATAAGCCTGTAACAGATCGGCCAGTACGATCTCTCCTTCAAAGGTTTGCAGTTCTCCCGCCCTGATCTGCTGCTGCAGTACACCTCGTTTTACCCCGACAAGTCGGGCGGCGCGGGAAAGGGATATTCTTTTCGCCATGCCTCTATCCGGTCGATTCCATTAACGCGTTGACCGGTTCGACCTTGAACTGCAAATTAATCCGCGTGCCGTCGCCGGGTTCGCTTTCGATTTCGATATCGGCGCCAATTTCGCTGGCGCGGTCACGCAATATATTCAGGCCCAGGTGCAGACCGCCTTCGGATACGATCGATGATTCATCAAAGCCGATACCGTCGTCTTCGATCAACACTATATTGGTGCCATTGCGGTAACTGAGTAATACCCGTACAACTTCTGCCTGGCTATGTTTACGGATGTTGACCAGGCACTCCTGCACGATACGCAGTACATTAAGCTCAATATCGGGGGTGAGTTCCTGCTCTGGCCACTCGTTTTGAAAATATACCGGAATGCCCATTTCTTCCTGGGTGCGGCGCACGCTTTCCTCGATCGACGGGATCAGGCCCTGATCGTTTATGGGCACACGAAAATGGGCGATCAATTCGCGTAACTGGGTGTTGGCCTGATCGATGGTGTACTCGATGCGTTCCATCTGGTGCCAGATGCTTTTCTCGTCATTCGAATGAAAGGTTTCATCGATGACGCGAATCTGAATACGCAGGCTGGCAATAGTTTGCGCCAGTGAATCATGAAGTTCGTGCGACAGACGGGTACGCTCCTGTATGACCAGCAGTTCGCTTTCCTCTTCGAGCAGGCGAAACTTTTCTACCGCACTACCGAGATGCTGGCCAATGCTCAGCAGGAGTTCACTATAGGCTTCGAGCTCGACCGAACTCTGCTCGGTAAAAAATAAATGAATCGCACCGACGATGTTTTCGCGATAATGCAGCAGAATCGACATTACCAGTACCTTGCGCTGACTGTTTTCGTTATCGTTACCAAACACGGTTTCGTAATTCAGACTGTCGATGCGATAAATATGGTCCAGCTTGATTTCATCGAACGGATACTGAATCGACAAAAAATGATCTGCGCTGGCGAGGAAAGTATGGTTGATGTTGCCGCATGAAGCGACGATGTCCTTTTGTTTCCTGCCCTGGAATTGACGAATAATGCCCGCGCTGGCGTTGAGATTGTTACACAGCGAATCGAGCGATTTTTCGAACAGTTCATTCAGATCATGCGATACATTGATGCTGGAGGCTACGTCATAAAGTATTGCCAGCGAGCTCGATTCGCGACTGATATGATCGGTATGTTTCTGCAACTGAATTTCGGTATCACGCGACAGGTTTTTAATCATCTTGCCGAGCATATTGATATCACTGGCCAGCTCTGCAAAATCACTGTCTGGCTCGAGTTTTATCTTTGTATCGAGATTGACCCCGCGCATCAGGTCAGCCCAGTCGCACAGGCGCAGTAATGGTTGCAGCAACTCCCGCCAGATCTCCCAGAACAACAGGAGGAGTAATACGATTTCGAAGCCATGTATCCATGCGACATATCCCTGCAGGCTGAGGGCAATCAAGCTGTCGGGTTCAAGTGCACAGAACAGGTTTAGCAGTAGCAGGGCGAAAATTGAAAATAACAGCAACAGCAGGCGAAAGCGGCCACTTTTGAGCGGGCTGCGCTGCTTCTTATCAAGCCTGGCAAACCAGGCGTTGAACAGGTTGGTACTGCGCTGTATTTTAGGATCGCTGTCCGGCATAACGGAAAATCGATTGAAAATTATTGTTTCACTGCTTCCTGATTGCCGTCAGTATACAGTTTTAAGCGCTGCTGCAAACCTGCCGGGAGAGATGGTTACTTGCGGGGTGGAACGTAAGTTGGGTCGTTGGGATTAAGAAAAATAAACTCTGCTTTGCCGGGTTCGAGTTCGACGAAATCAATTGTCATGCCTTCGGCCAGTTTCTTGCTGCCTACCGACACGACCAGGTTGACACCATCAAAATTCAGAAAACTGTCTCCTGGCAGCCTTTGTTCATCGAATCCCATCGCGTAGTGAAAGCTGCCATCGTCCTGTTCCTTGATCGCAATACGGATAGGAAGTGCATCCATGTCACCCTCGGTCGAGGATGACTTTATTTGTTCGAGGGCAGTGGCGGAGAGACTAATCATGGCTGCGATTATATAGCATTGGCGCTATCGGTTATCGGTAAAACCCTGCTGGATTTTACGAAATTGAGGAAGCGTTTAACCCAGGGATTGGCCGAGGTGTTACGCAGGTGGGTATAGGACGCAAGTAAATTTTTATACACGAATCCATCCCGTTGATGCTGGATGCCCTTGCCGCGCAGCACCTGGTAAGCAAACTGCCCATCATCGGGTAAACCCTGTAATGCTGAATAGTGAAATTCATGCGCATACAGGCATTTCCCCGGCTGACTTTGCAAGACCCAGGGATGCTGGCCCGGATTTTCGTTTAATTTGACATAACCACGGCCTTGAGGCTTTTCATACATTATCGTTTGCGCGTCGAGCACACCGACCATGTCATGGCATTCACCGTTCCAGGTCAGGTTTTGCGACAGGTACATCAGCCCACCACATTCGGCGTAGGTCGGCAGGCCCGCCTCGATTGCGTACTTTATTGATTCACGCAGCCTGTGGTTAGCAGCCAGCGAGGCGGCATGACGTTCCGGAAAACCACCGCCGATGAAAAGGCCATCGATGGGCGGCAGAGTTTGATCCCGGGTGGTGTCGATTGAAACCAGTTGCGCGCCCGCCTGGCGGAAAGCCTCCAGGTCACCGGGATAGTAAAAGCCGAAGGCGCGATCCCGGGCTATGCCGATACGCAAGCCGTTAAAATCGGGTTTTTGCGGCAACGGTGATGTTGCAGGCGTAACCGGTTCTGCCTGCTGCGCTATGTCGATCAGCTGATCCAGGTCGACATTATCGCTGACCACGCGTGAAATCGTCGCTATCTTGTGTTTCGACTCGGGATCTTCGTAACCCGGAATCAGGCCGAGGTGGCGTTCGTTCAGGCCGATGGAGGGTTCATTTTCGAGCGCCCCGAGAAAGGGGATATCGGTGTATTCTTCGACTGCCGCGCGCAACTTTGATTCATGTCGCTTGCCGCCGGTCATGTTGGCGATGACGCCGGCGATATTGACTGCCTCGTCGAATACCTGGTAGCCGATCAACAGGGGAGCGATGCCGCGCATCGTGCCGCGGGCATCGACGACCATGATAACCGGACTGTGCAGGGCTTTTGCCAGTGCGGCATTACTATTGCTGCCATCGAGATCGAGCCCGTCATGCAGGCCCTTGTTACCTTCGATCAGGCAAATTTCCGCGTTCTGGCCGCGGTGACAATAATCGTCGATAGTTTCCTGTTGGCCGGCGACATAAAAGTCGAGGTTGTAACAGGGCTTGCCAGCAGCCATTCCAAGCCAGATCGGATCGATATAGTCCGGACCTTTTTTAAACGGCTGGATATGCAGACCGCGTTCGACGAGGGCTGCGCACAGGCCGATACTGAGCGTGGTTTTGCCCGATGACTTGTGTGCCGCGGAGAGAAACAGTGAAGCCATTTGTTACTGCGTCTCCGCTGGCAGGCCTTCAGGCATGATCGGCAACACCCGGATTCCGAGCAGTGCAATCAGCAACGCGCTGGTGACTCCGCCAAAGCCGAGCAGGAACTCCCACAGGCTCGGACTGTACTCGCTGATCACACCATCGAAGAAACTGCTTTCGACGGCATAGCCGGGGAAGATATTAAGCGGGAATGCCTGTCCGCCGATGATGATGATATACAACTGGGCGAAAGCGCCGAGGATAACCAGCATACTGGCAATGACCAGGGTCGAACTCGAGCCCTGTAGACGGGGAGCGTATATCAATGCCAGCGGTAACAGGTTGCCCAGTCCAATCTGCACCAGCCAGAATAGCAGAGTGTAAATCCCGCCTTCGGCGAGGATAAAGCGTTCGAAATCATGATTCTGCGTACCGTAAAGCTTGGTCAGGTGAAAAACGACAACGAAGTAAAACACGCCCGCGGTAAAAATACCCAGCAGTTTGCGCAGTCGTTGCAGGTGCGAAGCATCGAGTTCACGCTGATCAAGCCTGAAACTCAATGTCAGCAGTAAAATGAACATAGCAAGCCCGAACGCGAAGGACATGACGATAAACATCGGCGCGAGCAGTGCGGAGTCATAGGCTTCGCGGGCCACCAGGAAGCCGAATATAGAACCCGTACCGGTGGTCAGTACCAGGCGCCAGACGAAGGCCAGTAAACCTGCCGGTTTGCTCCATCGATGCATGCGGCGCTCCATCATCAGCCATAAATAGGCCATTACGATGACGATAAAACCGGTGTAGAGAATAATGTTCCAGGCAAATATGGATTTGAAATTGTAATGCGTCATCGCCACTACCAGGCGCTCCGGTCGACCCAGGTCGAGCAGAAGAATGGCGAGTCCGCCGACGAGCAGGGCGATCGCCAGGATTGCCGAAAAACGCGCCAGTGGCTTGTAGGCCTGTTTGCCAAAAACCGAGGCCAGCGAAGCCAGGTTGAGCGCGCCCGAGGCCGCGACGATGAGAAAGATGGCGAACACGTGCGGCAGGCCCCAGACCACTTGATTGCTCATGCCGGTTATGTGATGGCCTTCGACATCCATGTGGTGCGCGGCGGCGAAGCCGATAAGAGCGATCACGGCCATACCGATCAGTACGCTCCAGTAACCCGGCGTGCTGGTTTTAATCTCGGCGTAGCGCATGGCTGGCTGTGTCTTCATAAGCCCTGGTACCGAACCCCGGGATTGAGACCCATGTCGGCGCGCAGCTTGACTGCACCGAGCTTACGCAGTCGTTGGGAGATTTCGCTTTGCGGATCATTCAAATCACCAAACAGAATCGCCTTGCGTCCCCCCTGGTTGACCGCTTCGGCACAGGCCGGCACCGCATTGGCGCCATCGCGGTCGACCCGGTGCACGCACAGGGTGCAGGATTCAACCGTACCCTTGCCACGGGGAGCCACCGGGAGCTGATCCTTCAGGGTTTCATGGATGAACGAACGTGCCTTGTAGGGGCAGGCCATCATGCAGTAGCGACAGCCGATGCAGGTATGCTTGTTGACTAGTACGATGCCATCGGCGCGTTTGAATGAGGCCCCGGTTGGGCAGACA
>CAWCBX010000219.1:0-18512 GCA_963793595.1 uncultured Gammaproteobacteria bacterium
CACCATGAACACCGGCCATGAGCAAGATGCAAGTCGCAGAATGATGGGACATCCCAAAGGTTGGGTGGCAGGGTTCCTTTCACTTGAAGTAGAACATAAGCCCGGTACCATCTTTGTCTACAACAGCGGGGCTACCTACATGCTTTCGGCCATCATCCAGAAAGTAACCGGATATGCCTGTGGTGGAGTACCTGCAGCCCCGGCTGTTCGATCCCCTGGAAATCAAAGCCCCTACCTGGGAGTCAGATCCGGAGGGCATCAATGTGGGTGGCTGGGGCCTGAGTGTCACTACCCTGGATATCGCCAAGCTCGGCCAGCTATATCTGCAAAAGGGGAACTGGAAAGGCCAGCAGATCCTTAATGAAGAATGGGTGAATACCGCCACATCTTTACAAACCTCAAATGGCAGCAACCCCGAAAGTGACTGGGACCAGGGTTATGGCTACCAGTTCTGGCGCTGCCGGTACAACAATTACCGCGGGGATGGGGCTTTTGGGCAGTATTGCATCGTCATGCCGGAAAAAGATGCCGTTATAGCCATAACCGCCGCGAGCAATGATATGCAGGGGATATTGAATATGGTTTGGGAACATCTGCTTCCCTCCATGGAGGATAATCCCATAGCAGAAAATGAAGAAGCCCAGATTGAGCTGGACAGCCGGCTGGAAAACCTGTCACTCAATCCAGTTCAGGGTGAGGCCACTTCAACGATGGCTCCTGAAATTTCAGGACTCCAGTATGAGCTACAGCCAAATGCCTATGGGCTGGCCACCGCGATTACGCCGCCATAGGGCGAGGTGCCGAAGGCGTTGGCATGCTTGAGCACATCCATACTGCGATCGAGCCCGGGGCCCTTGCCGTACCACATGCCGAACACGCCGTCGTATTTGCGCGCCAGGAAACAGGCCGACCTGCTGACTACCCCAGACCGAGGTCATTGCCAGGTCTTCATTTACGCCGGGCAGAAAGTGAATGTTGTGCGCTTCGGTAAACTTCTTTGCCTTCCATAACGCCTGGTCGAGACCACCGATTGGCGAGCCGCGGTAACCCGAGATGAAACAGGCGGTGTTGAGTCCGCGTTTGACATCGCGCTGGTGCTGCAGGATGGGCAACCTGACCAGTGCCTCGATGCCGGTCATGAAGGCCCGGCCGGTGGTCAGCGAGTATTTGTCGTCGAGAGAGATTTTCATATGTGCACCGCGGTAGCGCGAAAACCCTGCCATTTTAATGCCGTAGCGGGGAAATGGCGTTGCTATTTTTGCGTATATCGATCTTTTTACGAATTATTATTCTATTATTTATTAAATAATTAAAATACTATTCCAATAATATGAAACTTTCAGCAACCGATATCAAGATTCTGGCAATATTGCAGCACGATGCGTCCCTGACGGCGGCTGAAATTGCCGAGCGGGTTAACCTGTCAGCCTCACCGTGCTGGCGGCGCATAAGCCGACTTGAAAAGGCGGGGGTGATTGAAAAGAAAGTAGCGCTGCTCAATGCCGAGAAACTGGGTATGGGGCTGGTTATCTTTTCCCGCATCAGTCTGACGAAGAACGACGAGACTTCGCTGCATGACTTCGAGGAGCGGGTGCGCCGGTTCCCGGAGGTGGTGGAGTGTTACACTGTGACCGGCTCGGCGGATTACTTCCTTAAAATTATTACCAGGGATATCCAGCATTACGACCGGTTTTTGCGACGCCAGTTAGTACAGGTACCGATGGTCAGGGATGTTAACTCGAATGTTGCGGTGACGCAGATCAAGTACACCACGGAGCTACCGCTCGAAACCCAGCTCTAGTGGCGACTGGGTGGCGGGGCCAGCAGGCAGTTACAGAATTCTATTTATGATCTCTCCAGATCGGTGTTGAAGAGGAACGTTTCGTCGATACTATCGTCGATATCGAGGTCAACCATTCCAAGCGACTCCATTACCTCCAGCCATTGTTCTTCGGCCAGGCGACAGGCAATGGTGATTTGCTCGGCTGTACACTTCGATTTCTCCCAGTTCGGAATTGTTGACAAGGTATCCGCTATCAATTTCTCTTCTTCTTCCTCTTCACCGCTCAGCTCGAGCCGGCTCAATTTATTCGCCAGGTAGACGATGCTGGTTTCGATTTCGAAAGATCCGATGTGATCGATATCGTGATGTTTTCTAACGCATTGGGTGATCAGGCCGGGAATACCCCATTTTTCCAGCAAGGCAACACCGACATCGATATGCGTCACGCCCAGTTTTTCGTTTTCGACCTCGATGACATCCCTGTTTTCGGCTTTAGCAAGCTCGATGATTTGCCCGTATGAACCCGGATTCACTTTTGCTATTACCAGCCACCCGATGTCGTGTAATAGTCCAGCCGTAAAAAAAACCTCGTGATCGATGACACGAGCATTTTGCATCGCAAGTTGCCTGCCGATAATCGCGGTTTTTATACAATGCTGCCAGAAGTCGCGCAGCGGAAAAGAGGTAATATCAAAGTCTTTAAAAACACTGGCTAATACGGAACCCACCAGCACCTGTTTTAACTGTTGGCGACCCAGTAAAGTAACCGCCTGGGGAATAGAGGAAACCGGATTTTGCAATCCGTAGTAGGCGCTGTTGATCAATTTGAGAATCCTGGCGGTTAACGCAGGATCGGACTGAACCGCTTCACCAATTTTTATACCGGTAGCGCTTTCGGTTTCAAGCAGTTCAGTCACCCTGATATAGACTTCAGGGAGTGACGGCAGTTGACCTGCCTGCTTAAGTAGAGGTTCCAGCATTGGCGTCCTTCAATTCGTTAAAACACTAAACATCGAGTATAGCAGCGCAGCAACTGTATGCAGTTTCGGTGGACATTATACCGGTTAGCAAGCCCGAAATAGTCGGTGCAGGCAGGCAACAGAACTGATTTGCTTGCAGAAAAAGCGACTTAAAGGCTTAATACGCGAATCTCAGAGCTGAAGCGGTTTTTTCAACGCATGATCAATAAAATTCTGGTTGCTACCGATGCATCTGCGGCGTCGAGTCGCGCAGTCAGTTATGCTGCCAAAATGTCGGTATTACACGAGGCCGAACTGCTTATTTTGAACGTGATTCGAGATATGCAACTGCCCGAAGAACTCCAGCAGGCACCCGAGTTTGAGTCCTTTTATAATGCTCGCGATGACTTGATGCGTCAGGCGGCAGAAAAGATTCTGAGCGCCGCAAAGCAAACGGCGAAGAAGGCCGGGGCGAAAAAAGTTCAGACCGCGATCGGCAGCGGCGATCCGGCGAGCAGCGTCGCTGGATTCGCCAGGCGCCGTAAAATTGATCTGATTGTGGTTGGTACGCGCGGCCTGAGTAAAATAAAGGCAGCCTCGATGGGCAGCGTGTCGCGTAAACTCCTGAACCTCACCGAGATTAACTGCCTCGTGGTGCGTTAGTTGTCGCGCCGCGGATAACCCGGGGACAGGCTACTGTTCATTCGGGCGTGGGAAGGTCCCGCACCCTGGACTTGGTCGGATCGTAAAACGGAAAGGGCACCACTTTTGCCGGCAGGCGTTTCTGTTTGCCATCGAGCTTGCCGACCTCGACTTCGGTGCCCGCTTCGCTGTGCTCGACCTGGATGCGACACAGGGCAAGATTCTTGCGCAGGATCGGCGAGCGCACCGCGCTGGTAATCTCGCCCACCTGGTTACGCCCGATGTCGACGCAATCACCGTTAGCGGCGAGTTCGTCACCGGTCAGTTCGAGCCCGACCAGCACTCGCTGCGGGTTTTCCTTGCGTTTTATCAGCGCCGCCCTGCCGATGAAATCGTCTTGCTTGGTCTTCAGTGGCACCGTGAACGGAATGCCGGCCTCGAATGGGTCAGTCTGGTCGCTGAACTCGTAACCCGCAAAAATAAGCCCGGCTTCAACTCGCAACATGTCCAGGGCTTCGAGCCCGAGCGGCGTCAGATCGTAGGCCTTGCCTGCTTCCCAGATCGCATCCCATACCGCCGACGCATTCCCGGGATGACAAAACACTTCGTATCCGAGCTCACCTGTATAGCCGGTACGCGAGACGACTAGCGGGATGCCGTGTTCGTCACCGATGCGCGCGATCGAAAAACGAAACCATCCGAGCTCTTCGAGCGTGGCCTGATCGGGTCGAGTCCAGATAATCTGTTTCAGGATATCCCGGCTCTTGGGGCCCTGTACCTGCAGGTTATGCAGCTGGTCGGTCGAATTGCGCACCCAGGCCTGCAAACCGAGCTGCTGTGCCTGCTCGCGCAGCCAGATACCGCTTTCATCGTTACCGCCGATCCAGCGGAAGTTATTCTGCCCGAGACGAAACACGGTACCGTCGTCGATCATGCCGCCATTTTCATAACACATGGCGGTATAAACCACCTGGCCGACCGCAAGACGACGAATGTCACGCGTGACACAGGTTTGCAGTAGTAACTCGGCATCGGGTCCGGTTACTTCGTACTTGCGTAACGCTGACAGATCAATCACTACGGCGCCTTCACGACAGGCCCAGTACTCGTCGAGTGCGCCATGCTGGGTATAGCTGTTGGCGAGCCAGTAACCCGCGTACTCGGTAAAATTGCGCGTGTGTTGTGAGGTCCGACTATGAAAGCCGGTTTGTTTGGTCAATTCTTTGTCTGCATCTGCTGTCATTCTAAATGCCGTCGCTTTGTTAAATGAATTTTTGCCCGAGTAAATGCGCATGTGAATGTCGGTTGGGTTCCAGCCGTTGGCCGCATCAATATCGCAGGGGCAGGCGGATGATACGCATACCATGTCCTTGAGTGCGCGCATCAGCACATAGTCACCGGGGCGGGACCAGGGTTCGTCGAAGTACATCTGGTTGGCGTCGTCGATATTGGTATTGAAGAACAGGTTGATCGCCATCCATCCCTTGCGCGCTTCGACGCCATAGGGTTGCAACACCTGGTTGAAGTTATCGGAACAGTTAACGTGTCCTGGATAGCCCATGTCGTCGTAATACTTGGCGGTACAGGCGGTGCCGAAACTGTCATGGCGACCACAGGTATCCTGGATCACTTCGATCATCGGGTCGAAATTCTGATCGTAGAATTTGGCGTATAACCCCGGCGCCGGGTAGGACGCACCGACCACATGTCGGGTGGTGGTTGCGTCGAGGCTGCGTTCTATACCCTTGTCCAGCATCGGCGCATCGAAACACTGGAAGTCCGAACACTCGCGTCCCTCGACGTCGATGATCTGGATGTAATCACCAGCCTTGACCTCGTAGGCAAAAGCTGTCCTTGCAGGGATACGTATATCTTCGAGGGGGTCTGCCAGCGGATCGGGCAAGCTGATAATCGTCTCGGGTTCGGCGGCCCGCGACTGGCGATGGATGAATGCCACCAGGTCGGTCGGGGTGTCCTGTTGATCGGGGCACATGTCATTGCCAGGAGCGGCGACGATACAGGTTACGGCCTCATCGGCAGTAAACCGGATCGAATCCCCGGCTGGGGAATGATCGCTGAAGACCAGTGTACTTTTTGCATTGTCGATAGCGATGTTACGCGTCGTCAGTGCAGTGCGCAGCGCGCCTGAATCAGCCAGACTGTTCTCGAGGATACGTTTAAGTCCTTCTGCACCAGCATTATTGACGGCCCCGATAAGCGCCATGTCGCTGCGACCGCTGCTGTCAAATACGCTGATTTCGCCGGGTTGCAGCCCCTGCGGGCTGATCAGTTCGATTTCGTCGCCGGCAGCCAGGGTCAGCGCGACGCTGCCGCCCCCGCGCACCAGGTAACGTTCGGTGTTAGCGGGCAGCGCATTGAGTCCGGGTTGGCGAACTCGGACCGGGGATACAAATAAAGGCGGGTTCATTGTAAGTGATACCTAGTCGGTTTCCAGCAGGTCATCCTGGACTCCGTATAAATGCTCCTTGATGATCTTGACCGCACGCGCAGTGTCACGCGAGGCGATGGCTTCATACAAGGCATGATGCTGGCTATTGTAGTAGTCCATGCGTTCCGGGGTCAGTAGCTTGGACTTCATGCTGCGCCACTGCGAATGCCGGCGCACTTCACTGATGCGCTCATACAGCCAGTACATCAGTTTATTTTTCGAGCAATGCGCGAGTGCCATGTGAAAGGCAGTATCGGCACGGGCGAATTTCTCCGAGTCCCCATCGCAGGCTTCGCACTGCCGCAAGGCATCGCGCAACTCCTCAAGATCCCGCGAACTCGCGTTGGCAATTGCCAGCTTCACCAATTGTGGTTCGATGGCGATGCGCACTTCGACCATTTCGATCGGACTGGTAATGCTGGATATTTCCTGCTGATTGGTAATTTCCTTATGTGACACGTAGGTACCACTGCCGATCTGGCGGGTCACCAGGTGCTGCTGTTCGAGGATTTGTAAAACTGAGCGGATGGTGCCCCTGGAAACGTTGAATTCTGCTGCGAGGTTGCGCTCCGCAGGCAGTCTTTCTTCATAGGCGTACTCGCCTTCCAGTATGCGGCGCCTTAACTGTGCCACGACCTTGCTGGTGGTAACACCGATACGATTGGTGCCCGACCTGGGAGCTGGCCTTAATTCTGTATCTGCCACCATCGGTGCGCTGCTATCTGGCGATTTCAAGCTTCTGGACTCCACTGTACCGGTATTATAATGGTACTCTAAATTGGTACAATAATGCGGCAATAAAGCCTTCGAATCAAGTCACTATCGCTGGAAATATGATTCGGAAGTGGAACTTTTCGGCAAAATTGGCATTAAGTCTATGGATGTCCGAGATATTGACAGGATGCTGTTCGAGAGAGAGATAAGCTTGATAGTTATCATATAAACTATTGAAATATAAATAAATAAATAAAAATATTTCTGCCTGGGCATAGTTTGCGAAAAAGCGAAATATGGCTGTAATTTACCAGGAAAATAGCCTCCGGTAAAAATTGGTCCATTATATTTATTGTTTTTAGTGCTGATTGTACAAAAAAAGGCACTTTAGGTCTTGTCTTGTGTGAGCCGATGGGTATACCATTGCTGCCTGTCTGGTTCACCCAGATCGCACTCTGGGTAGTGAGACGCAGCATTTTCCGGTGAAAAAAATAGCTAAATTCCGGCTTCGTTTCACACTGAACCAAAGCATTTAAGTAGTTAGTCTTTAACCTCAGGAGGGTGATATGACCGATTTACAAGCACATGTAGAGGCGCCGGGGCGCGCCGAACTGGTTAAGCAGGTTGCCGAAAAAATAAAGGAAACTGGAGTCGATTACATTTACTACCAGTTTATTTCCGTTACCGGGCGTATCGTCGGCAAAGGAATCCCCTCCGCACACTGGGAGCGCCTCGCGGAGAAAGGCTTTCAACTGGTGTATGGTTCGACCGCTAACCTGTTCATCGATCGTCATGGTGACTACATTGGTTACGGTCCGGAAGCCTCTGAACTGGTTGGTATTCCTGATCCGGAAACTTTCTGTCAGCTACCCTGGGACAAGCGTGTCGGACGTGTGTTCTGTACCCTGTTCCGCAATCGTGAGGAGCGTGATAATCCAGGTGGCGCACTGACTTCTGATTGCCGCGGCAACCTGCGACGTATCCACAACGAATTCCAGGACAAGCATGGTCTCGACATGCGCTGTGGTACCGAACCGGAAATGATGTGGTTGAAGCGCGGTGAAGACGGCAAGATGGCCGGCGGCGTCACCAAGCCTAACTGCTATCACATCGACCAGTTTGAGGAATTGCGCCCGACCTTCATGAAGGTAATCGAATATTCGCAGCAAATGGGTCTCGATATCATCCAGGGCGACCATGAAGATGCACCCGGCCAGCTCGAATTGAATACCCAGTTCGACGACGTGCTGCGAAATGCCGACCGACTCACTACCTACCGTCAGATCTGCGCCCAGGTGGCGCGTGAAGACAACCTGATTGCCTGCTTTATGTCGAAACCATTCATGGGTGTTTCTGCCTCGGGCTGTCACCACAACATGTCGTTGTGGCGTGGTGGTGAAGATGTGGTCAACAAGCTCGGTATGGATTCATTACCGGGTATGGATGGCGCCTTCAGCTACCGTGTCGGTGGTGAAAACACTTTCATGCCTGATCCCTCGATTGATGAACGCGCGCCGGGTCCAGTCGGATTGCAGTCTATCGGTGGTGTCATCAAGCATCTGGGCGCGCTGACTTCAATCGGTTCGTCCACGGTTAACTCGTATCGCCGTCTGTGGGATACCGGTTTCTGGGCGCCGATCTTCGCCGACTGGGGTTACCAGAACCGTACCTGCGCATTGCGCGTATCGGCACCGGGTCGATTCGAGTACCGCTCGGTAGACTCGATGGTGAATCCATACCTGATGGGTTCGGCACTGTTGAAAGCCTTCGATGACGGCATCGACAATAATCTCGATCCCGGTGTAGCGGAAGAGCGCAATATCTACGCGGCAATTGATGCCGGTAAGGATGTCAAGAAGTTGCCGATGTCACTTGGTGATGCGCTCGAGGAATTGCGTAACGATCCGGTGATCCAGTCTTCGATGCCGGGTGAAATGTACAAGGTCTACGAGCACTACAAGCGTGACGAGTGGGAGAAATATAATGCCACGGTCACCGACTGGGATATCGAAATGTATCTCGACTGTCTGCCATAGGTCAGTTTCGGTTTTGCCCGGTACAGCCGTTGCCTGTGCCGGGCCAATAATCAAGGGTTGCCACGGCAGCCGAATTTTCAATCTCTTAAGAGGATAATCTTATGTGTGGTATTGCTGGACTTATCTGGAAAGGTGGTACAACCAGTGATATCGGTAGCGAGATGACCCAGATGCTTCAGGCCTTGAAGCATCGCGGGCCGGACTCTACCGGTTTTGCACTCTACGGAAAGCCTGAGGCAGGTGTGCTGGTGTTGCGCTTCAAGGTCGCCGAACAGGAAGAAATGAGGACCGGCTTCGATATTCACCACCAGGTGATCGAGCGCAAGGCTGCGGTGGATACGCGTCTCGCGGAAATGGGAGCGGAAGTCATCGAAAGGGAAGATGCCACCGAATACGCTTTTCGTTATCACTTTAAATTTGATGGTGATCTGAAGCGTTTAATCGACTTCATTGAAGACCTGGATGGAGTTGAAATCCTGTCGGTCGGCACTGCGCTGGAATTGATCAAGGACCTCGGCGATGCGACCGTGGTTTCCGATCAGTATGGTTTGAAAGGTTTTGTCGGCACCCATGCGATTGGGCATACGCGCATGGCGACCGAATCGGACGTCGATATTCGTTCTGCCCATCCTTACTGGGCTTACCCCTTCAATGATGTGTCGGTGGTGCACAATGGTCAGCTAACCAATTACTGGACTATGCGCCGTGATCTCGAACGTCGTGGCCATCGTTTCATGTCTAATTGTGATTCGGAACTGATTGCTGTCTATATTGCTGACCGGATTGACCGTGGTGATGAGCTCGAGGGTGCGATGCGCAGGACAATCGATGTTATCGACGGCGTGTTCACCTATCTCGTGGCCACTGGCAATCAGCTAGGTATGGCAAAGGACGTGATGGGTGCAAAACCGATGGTGCTCTACGAGAGTGATGAATTTGTCGGCCTGGCTTCGGAAGAAGTGGCCATTCGCAGTATTTTCCCACGTGAAATCGACACCTGGGATCCTTATCAAGGGGAGGTTAAGGTATGGGCAGCGTAAATACATCCCATGACATGGGGTTGCATGAAGAGCAGCTCGCGGGTCGAACTCAGCAGCGTTTTTTCTCGGCTTCCGAGGAAGAGAATTATACCTATCCATGGGCCTATGAAGTCGACTCTGAGAAATCGGCCGAGTTCGATGCGGCGGACATGGAAATCTCCGCTATCAATATCAGGATTCGTGATTTGATGAAATCCGGCCACGGTACGATTACGGTGAAAAATCCGCGTGCCAAGCATTCGCTCGGTGTCGGTATTCTGAATCGTTTAAACCTCAACTTCGAAGGCAGTCTCGGCTACTTCGGCTGTGGGCTGATCGATGGACCGAACGTGCATATTTCGGGCCGAGTCGGTTGGTCATGTGCGGAAAACATGATGGCTGGCAAGGTGGTCATCGAAAAGAATGCTGGTTCGTTGTTCGGCGCCGCGATTCGCGGTGGCGACCTGGTGTGTAAGGGCCAGGCTGGTGCCCGTGTCGGTATCGATCAGAAGGGCGGCACGATTATCGTGGGCGATAGCGTCGGTGCATTCACCGGTTTCATGATGCAGCGCGGACGCATGATCATCCTCGGCGACGCCGGTGATAATCTCGGCGACTCGATGTACGACGGTACTATTTACGTGGGTGGCAAGATTGCCAGCCTCGGCGTCGACTGCGTCGAAACCGAAATGACCGATCTCGATAAGCGTTACCTCGAAGGCAAGTTGTCCCAGTACGGCATGTCGGCGCCCAATGGCATCGACAACATGATCAAACTGACTTCCGGCAAGCAATTGTGGAACTACGACAACCTCGAACCTAGTGAGAAGAAACTGGTGCTCTAGGCACGGTTTCATTTCTGGAGAATATAAAGATGTCTGACAAGAAAATAGATCCATATCACCTGGGGAACAGTTTTATCTTTCCGCCCGAGGTGATGAACGATATTCACATCAAGGCGGAACTCGGCCGCTACCGTATGCGTGGCTTTTCGCTGTTCAAGAAGATCCCGACCTGGGACGACCTGACTTTCATGCCGGGTACCCTGACGCGTTTCGTTATCGAGGGTTACCGCGAAAAATGTCTGACCAAAACTGTTATCGGTCCCAACGCCAAGATCCCGCTGGAACTCGATATCCCGGTTTACATTACCGGCATGTCCTTCGGCGCCTTGAGCTATGAAGCCAAGACCGCGCTGGCGCGCGGCGCTACCATGGCTGGCACCGCGACCTGTTCCGGTGAAGGCGGCATGATTCCCGATGAGCGTCGCTACTCGTCAAAGTGGTTTTACCAGTGTATCCAGTCGCGTTACGGTTTTAACCCGAATCACCTGCGTCTCGCGGATGCGGTTGAATTTTTTATCGGGCAAGGTTGTAAGGTTGGTCTCGGCGGTCACTTGATGGGGCAGAAGGTAACCGACCAGGTGGCCGAAATGCGCTCCCTGCCGGCGGGTATCGATCAGCGCTCACCAGCGCGTCATCCTGACTGGATGGGACCGGACGATCTGGCATTGAAGATTCAGGAAGTGCGTGAAGCGACCGATGGGCAGATTCCGATTCAGCTGAAACTCGGTGCGGCGCGCGTTTACGATGATGTGCGCATGGCCGCTAAGACCGGCCCCGATTCGATTTACATCGACGGCATGGAAGGCGGTACCGGCGCTGGCCCGCATCTCGCCACCGAAGATACCGGTGTACCGGGAATCGCGGCGATCCGTCAGGCCCGCCAGGCGCTCGACGATGTTGGTATGTCAGGTGAAATTACGCTGGTATACGCCGGTGGTATCCGTAATGGAGCCGATGTTGCCAAGGCGATTGCACTCGGTGCGGATGCGATTGCGATTGGCCATTCTTCGCTGATTGCGCTCAACTGCAACAAGGATATTCCGGAAGCCGACTTCCCGACCGAAATGGGTGTCGAGCCAGGTTACTGCTATCACTGTCATACCGGTCGTTGCCCAGTCGGTATCGCGACCCAGGATCCGATTCTGCGCCAGCGTCTCGATCCAGACGCCGCTGCCGAACGGGTTTACAACTTCCTGCATACGCTTACTATCGAGGCGCAACTGTTCGCACGTGCCTGTGGCAAGACCAACATCCATTCACTGGAGCCGGAAGACCTGGCGGCATTGACGATGGAAGCCTCGGCCTGTGCGCAGGTGCCGATGGCGGGTACTCAACACACCGTCGGTCGTCCCGACATGACACGTTTCTAAGGAGGTCGAAATGTCTGAACAAGATATTAATCATTTTCTCGAAGGCGATGGCGTCGATACCGAGCGTGAGAAAATCATCGGGCAACACATCGGTTATCGCTATGACGTAAACCTGGTTCCGGATATGGAACGTTGCACGCCGTTTCTGCACAAGTACATGGAAATCATGGGCTGGAGCGATCTGAACTGGCTCGAAGATGTGCACATGGGCTATGAAGAAGGCAATCCGGCGGTTTTCGATCGCAATATCAATGGCTGGGTAACCATACCAGACGACATCGAGTTGCCGGATAACCAGCAGGACCGGGACATGATCGCGCGTGAGCTGCTGGTAAAGTTCCAGATGGCGAGCGGCCATCCCATGGTGGATCTGCGCAAGGCGTACGAAAAGTTCGCCTGATGCAAAGGATTTCGCAGGAAAATGAAAGGGTTGTCTCGGTAACGAGCCAACCCTTTTTGTAGGCACCAAACCGGTGCTTTTTTTATTGATGGGGATTTGCAATAAGTGTATAAAGAGTAAGGATTTTCATTTAGGTACTAAAAGTTTCCTGCGAGTGAAAATCTGTTTGGTTTGAAAATTATAAAGGGCTCGGCCAGCGTACTTCTGGCATTCATAAAAACGCTACAAGCGAGGTAAAAAGAGGATGGATAACGAACTAACGGCACTCGGGATAATTTTTACCGAGTTTTATTACTGGGTAACCGTCGTGTTTATGTTTTTGATACACGTTGGTTTCTGCATATATGAAGTCGGGGCTTCGCGCTACAAACACCATACGCACACCTTGATGAAGAACACCATGGTGATCCCGCTGGTAACGGTCACCTTCTTCTTCTTCGGCTGGTGGATTTATTTTGCTTTTGTCAATGGTCCCTGGATCATTGGAGACCTGGTCGCGGCACCGTTTGCCACCCCCTGGAGCGAGCTGATGGGCACGCATATGGGTGGTGCCCCACAAGCGGGTAGTGTTCTTACCGCAGACGATACAGCCTTCTGGGCTCGTATCAACGGTGTATTCTGGGCTGCTTTCCTGCTGTTCTCGTGGACTGCCGCTTCGATCGTGTCGGGTGCGGTCATCGAACGTATTCGCCCCAGTGCCTTCTGGATACTGGCGGTTGTCATCGGTTCCTTTACCTGGATCATCGACGCGTCCTGGGGCTGGTCATGGAATGGCTGGATGGTACAGAAGCTGGGTTATCACGATGCCTACGCCTCCGGTGTTATCCATGCCATAGCCGGTGGCTTTGCGCTTGGCGTATTGCTGGTGCTGGGTCCTCGTATCGGTAAATTCAGAAAAGATGGTACGCCGCGGAATATTAATCCGCACAACCCATGGCTGGTGACGGTAGGACTATTTCTCATCTATACCGGTTTCTGGGGTTTCTACGTGGCCTGTAACATTCCGATTATCGATGTCTATGGTCCCGCGATGCTGGATGTGCCTGACAAGTCTTTCTTCAGCGCAACCAATATCTACCTGCAACCGACGACCTTGTCTGCGATTACGTTTAACTTCCTGATGTCGCTGTCGGGCGGTTTGATGGCGGCATACCTGGTTTCGGATGGTGATGCGTTCTGGACCTACTCCGGTGGTCTGGCAGGCGTCATTGGCGCTTCATCGGGTAACGATCTGTACCACCCCATCCAGGCCATGCTGATCGGTGCCGGCGGTGCAATCCTTGCTTACAAGATGCACTACTGGGTAGAACGCAAGTTCAAGATCGACGATGCCGTTGGTGCGGTCGCGGTGCATGGCTATGCCGGTTTTTACGGTATTGTCGTGGCCGGCTTCATGCTGTGGGGCTATCCATCCTCGCCGTTTGAAGGCTACGCGGCCATCTCACCCTGGGGTAACTTCCTGGGTGCCTTGATCATGTTCTTTGTACTGGGTTTCTTCCCGGCATTGATTGTGTCGAAGATATTGAGTGGCATGGGTATGCTGCGTATCCCGCGTGAAATTGAAATGGTCGGACTGGATATCAATCATGAATCCCTGCGTGAGATGGAAGCTGAAGATGTCGCGCAAGCGATACGCGAGGAAGCTGCTTCCGGCAGCGCCTGATTCCAACGATATCTGACACTATAGGAGAAAATACTATGTCTACTGGTTTAGTTGATAACTGGCTCAATATTGATACATTCGGTGCGATCTATCCTTTCGTTGGAACGGAGGGCATGCTGGCAATTCTGGGAATTGTATTCTGGCTTGGCTGGCATATTTTGCAGATCCGAAAGGAATCCGCCGAGTTCAAGGCGGATATGGAAAACATCAAAAAACAGGGAGGACCGGGAAAGGTCCTTGAAAAAGAAGCTAGAAGGGAAATGAATGATTCTGTCGGCGGATAATTGCCTACAGTAACATTTAGGTATCATGAAGTAACAAGACCCCTTCGACCCTGGTCGAAGGGGTTTTTTATTATTACGCCCGGGTGAGTTATCCCGGGGCACCGCAGGGCGAGAAAGATCAAATGATTCGGACCCGTTAACGACCATCAGAAGGTTCGGCGCTGGTAGTGGTCCGGTATTTTTTTGCGTTGTGGGAATATGTGGGCAGGAACTTTCAATGATTAAAAATGCACTCTCAGTTATACCGGCGCGACCTGTCATGTTTATCGCGCCCGCTCTGGTGGTATTGGTGCTGTCTTTATATTACTGGGATATGTATTCGAGATGCTCGGATAACAAACAGTTTCGTGCATCGTTCAACGAGTTACTGCGTACCAGGGATAGTGGTTCACAATTCCGCTTGACAGAGATTACGAGGTTCATGTGGGACAGGGTCAGAATCGTCACCAACTTCGAGCCTGAAAGCAGGAGTAACGAATGTCCACTCGGCTGGAACTGGCCTGACGGGGAACGCGAATCCCTGATTAGTGCCGGGTTATTGACTGCATTGATATTTGTCGACAAGGGGACGATTGTCCAGTACCTCGAATTGCGCAGCGACGAAGTGGAATTTCGAGGCGCCGATTTCAGCATAGCGCCAAATGCGGCCACATTCGATATCGCCCAGGGTTCCGGTAACAGCACTGGTGTAACCCTGGTCTGGAAGCAATAGCCGAGGCGCAGGTTTGATTGTGGTACCGATAGAGATCCAGGCAGTTTTGCACCGAAAATCGGGTAAATGGGTGTCGTATTACTGATATTTCGCCTGATGGTTAATTGTAGAATATTGTTTTTTGAACCGGCCTGTCCAGCGGTCTGGTTATCACACTGTTGGGAGTACTAGAAATGGCCACGATAATTGACGGTAAGGCATTTTCGGCAAACCTGCGCGGTGAAATAGCGCGCCAGGTCGCGGTTTTAAAACAGGCACACTCGATAACGCCGGGTCTGGCCGTGGTGCTGGTGGGCGAAGACCCTGCCAGCCAGGTATACGTGCGCAGCAAGGGCAAGCAAACCGTGGAAGCGGGGATGAATTCCTACGAGCACAAGCTGGACGCAAGCACCAGCCAGGAAGACTTGCTGGCGCTGATCGATCAACTCAATAATGACCCGGATGTTCACGGCATCCTGGTGCAGTTGCCACTCCCCGGGCATATCGACGAAGAGGCGGTCATCAATTCGATCTCGGTGGATAAGGATGTCGATGGATTTCATCTTTCCAATGTTGGCCGTCTTGCTATCGGCGCCGACGGAATCGTTCCCTGCACGCCGCTGGGGTCGCTGATGATGCTCAAGGATCATCTGGGTGATTTGTCCGGCCTCAAGGCGATCGTCGTGGGTCGTTCCAATATCGTCGGTAAACCGATGGCTTCACTGCTGTTGAAGGAAAGCTGTACCGTGACCATCGCGCATTCGCGCACCCGGGATCTCCCCGGTGAATGCCGCCAGGCAGACATCGTGGTGGCGGCGGTAGGACGCCCCGAAATGGTCAAGGGTGACTGGATCAAGCCGGGGGCCACCGTGATCGATGTCGGTATTAACCGTATCGAAAACGAAGATGGTACGACCCGCCTGGTGGGCGACGTCGAATTTGACTCTGCGGCGGAAGTGGCTGGCGCGATCACCCCGGTGCCGGGTGGGGTGGGGCCGATGACCATCGCCTGCCTGTTACATAACACCCTGCAGCAAGCCTGTCGCCTGAACGGTATCGATGTACCGGAGTAAAACGAGTCCTGGCCGGTTTGCTAAACATGATCGATTCTGCGCGTACCTGACGGGGAGCCGGGCTAGTCATGTCTCTCATCTTAAGACGTAGTCTGATATTTTTCGCCCTGCTGCTGGCAGGACTGGTGCTGTACTCATTCTGGTACGGTATCAAGGCTGATCGTTACGAGGAGACTGCCATACCCTATCTGGAATCGGCCATGCCCAAATTGACCAGTTGGCAATATGATCAGTTAAGGCCCCTGTTATCGCCTGCAGCACGGCTGGACTTTGAAAATGAAAAAGTCCGCGCGGCATACCAGTCGTTCAGCCGGCTCGGCCAGTATCAATCGATGGAAAAACCCCGCTATACGGCGAGCCGCGCAGACAGCAGCCAGGAATTGGGGGATATCGAGTTAATAGAATATCAGGTGGCATTGCAGTTCGATTCAGGCCCGGCGATGATCAAGATAAAACTAGTCGCCGACGGTAAGTCATACTATATCCAGCACTTCGGCATTCATTCCGAAATCTTCGCCGATACCACGAAAACCGAGTGACCTTACCCACGGGCTAGCGTTTTGCTTTTTACCCCGAACGAGTTTACCAAAACGCGAGAAAAGCACCATTTTGGTGCAATATATTCAATAAAAACAGTAACATAGCTATCAATTTAAGGTTTGGTTATGATGCCCCGGTTGCGTCCCGTAACGGGCGAAACGAAAAAATAATAATGCGCCCAAGGGATTAACCGCAGTTCGGGGCAACCCGAAGCTAAACAGGGATCAGGTCACGACCGCGTTACTTAACTGGGAATGCTGTTGGAGAACAGTCGTTTTATAACCATAGATATAGGGGGAGTTTGATAATGACACCTGCAGAACTGGAGGCCGCGATAGTCTGGGCCAACACGATAAACCTTGAGATTTATTATTACTGGTGTACGGCAATCATGATCCTGATTCACGCCGGGTTCATGATGTACGAGATGGGAGCGTCTCGCGTCAAGCATACGCTTGCTGCCGGAACCAAAAACATTCTTGCCTTTGCCTATATGATTCCAACCTTCTGGATGTTCGGATGGTGGATTTACCTGGCGATGTACAACGGATTCACACCCGACTGGGAAGCGGGCGCGGGCGGCGTTCCCTGGGGCGAAAGCATGGGACCGAACCTGCAGGACAACATGTCTGGCGTGTTCTGGGGCGCGTTCACGCTGTTTGCCTGTACTACCGCTTCGATCATGTCGGGCGCTTGCATCGAGCGTATCCGCATGACCGCGTTTATCATACTCGCGATCATTCTGGGTTCTGGCGCCTGGATTCTGGCGGCGGCATGGGGCTGGCACTATGCTGGCTGGCTGGTCACCGACTGGGGCTACCATGATTTCGGCGCATCCGGAGTGGTTCACATCATTTCCGGTTTCTTTGCGCTTGGCGTGATAATTCATCTTGGACCACGTATTGGCAAGTTCAACGCCGATGGTTCGGCCAATGTCATTCGCGGCCACAGCCTGCCGATGACAATGGTCGGACTGATGCTGATCGTGACTGGCTTCTTCGGCTTCCTCGGCGGCTGCCTGTTCTATGGCGGTGGTGGCCCGGCCGGTATCGGCCAGTGGACCAATATTTACGGCATGCCGACAACGTTGTCGGCGATCTGTTTCAATACCTTGATGGGTATCGCCGGCGGCATGATCGGTGCCTATACCAAGACGCGTGATCCATTCTGGATGATGTCTGGTGCGCTTTGTGGCGTCATCTCGGTAGCGGCAGGAATGGATCTCTACTATCCTGGTCTCGCCTTCGTGCTCGCCTTTGTCGGTGGTTTGATCGGCCCGATGGCGGCGCAACTGGTCGAGAAAATGGGTCTCGATGATCCGGTCGGTGCGGTCGCGGTGCACGGCGTTTGCGGTATGCTCGGCCTGTTGTTTGCCGGGATTTTCCTCGGTGGCTACCCGCAGTTCGCCGACAATATCCCGTCGATTACCTTTATGGGTCAGTTCAAGGGCATGATTGTCATGATTCTGCTCGGTTTCGTACCGGGATTCGCGTTTGCCTGGTTGTTCAAGGCGATGGGTATCCTGCGTGCCGGTGACGGGGTCCAGGAAGTCGGTATGGATGTCGAGATCGAAGCCATGGCCTATCCCGAAGATATCAAAACCAACACTTAGTTGAGGAGTAGCAAAATGTTTAATTCAAGTCCAATCGAAAGCTGGGACGGCGCGGGCGTTTTTTACTCCTTCGCTGGATCTGGAATGACTGATTTTTGGTTCTGGGTGACGGTTATACTGTGCATCATTCCATTGGTGGTGACCTTGAAGACTGAAAATAATCACGAAAAGCAGCACAAGTTCCGGAGTGACGATACCGATAGCACCCATGGTGTCGAAAGGTAGATCGATCGGTTAGTACCCTGCTTAAAGCCCCGCCTGGTTTCACAGGCGGGACTTTTTTCTGCCAGTAATGCTCCCTAAGATTTGGGCCTGACTCACAGCGTCCATGCAGGACTCCCTTAGTTAATCGCCTGGATTCTCAGGCCTGGCCGGAATCAGGTTTTCAGGTAACTTTCCAGCGAATCGTCGAGCGCGTCCTTCCATGGCGTG
>CAWCBX010000220.1:0-25233 GCA_963793595.1 uncultured Gammaproteobacteria bacterium
CATGCATCCGCTCGCCAATTTCGACGGTATCCGTTGCATCATGTACGAGCCCGACGGCGGCAATGTCGACCCATCCGGGGTGACCTACGCGTATGCCAAGGGCGCGCGTCAGCGCGGTGCCGAAGTGCATCGCTTTACACCGGTTATCGCGACTACCCAGCGCAGCGATGGCAGCTGGGATGTCGAAACCGACAAGGGTAGTATCCATGCCGATGTGGTGATTAATGCGGGCGGATTATGGGCGCGGGAAGTTGCCGCGATGGCAGGCTTCGAACTGCCGCTAATGCCGCTCGAGCATCAGTATTTTGTCACCGAAACCATTCCTCAAATAGAGGCGCTGGAAAAACGCCTGCCCCTGGTCGCCGATCGCGACGGGGAGTACTACATGCGCCAGGAAGGGCAGGGCCTGCTGGTCGGCGCCTACGAAAAAGATGGCCGTTTCTGGGCCGAGCACGGCACGCCGATGGATTTCGGTCACGAGTTGCTCGACGACGATCTCGAGCGCATCGAAGATAACATGCTGCGCGCCTTCGAGCGCGTTCCGGTGTTGGCCGAAGCCGGCGTCAAACGCGTCATCAATGGGCCGATGATCTGGTCACCCGACAGTTCCGCGCTGATCGGGCCGGTACCTGAGTTGCAAAACTATTTTTGCTGCTGCGGAATTATTCCCGGATTCTCGCAGTCCGGCGGGCTCGGCATAACCATGGCGCAATGGATCGTGGAAGGCGAACCCGAGATGGATCTGTTTCCCTGGGACCTGGCTCGTTTCGGCGACTGGGCGACGAAGCCATTTACTAAAGCGCGGGCCCTGGATCAGTATTCACACCGGTTCAAAATCCATTTCCCCTACGAGGAACGCGAGGCGGGTCGTCCGCTCAATAAACGGCCGGTTTACGAACGGCAGAAAGCGCTGGGTGCGGTGTTTGGACTGAGCTACGGTTATGAACATCCGCTGTGGTATGCGCCACCAGGTATGGAGGCAATCGAGACTTTCGGCTTCGAACGCCAGAACTGTTTCGAGCCGGTGGCCGCCGAATGTCGTGCACTGCGCGAAGCGGTCGGCATTATCGATGTGTCGAACTTTGCCAAGTATCGAATTCGCGGCGCCGGTTCGGCGGACTATCTCGACCGCCTGGTGGCGAACCATGTGCCGACCGAGACCGGTCGCTCCTGCCTGACGCCGATGATTGGATTGCGTGGCGGAATCGCGGGTGATTTCACCATTACCAAACTTGCTGAAGACGATTTCCTGATGATTGGTTCCGGCATCGCGGAACGCTATCATCAGCGTTTTTTCAACATGGTTGCCAGGCTGGACAGCGTTGACTTCGAGAGTTTTACCGAGGCCTGGGCCGGATTCAACGTGGCCGGCCCGAATGCGCGTAAACTGTTGCAACAGTTGACCGATGCCGATTTATCGAATGACGCCTTCAAATTTATGCGCAATCAGCGCATCAAGGTTGCTGGTATCGATGCCGTCGCCATCCGGGTTTCTTTCAGCGGGGATCTCGGCTGGGAAATCTACGTGCCGATCGAGCAGCAACTTGCACTTTACGATGCTTTGCTCGAAGCCGGCAGTGAACTGGGCGCGCGTCCGGTTGGTGGCCGTGCCTTGCTCTCATTGCGCGTCGAAAAAGGCTATGGCAGCTGGAGTCGCGAGTATTCCCCCGAGTACTGGCCCCAGGAAGTCGGGCTGGATCGTCTGATCAAACTCGATAAACCGGAGTTCCTCGGACGCGATGCCTATCTCGAGATAAAAGATAATCCGCCACGTGAGAAACTCGTCGTGGTGCGGATAGTAAAGAGCGATTCGGATGCCAACGGTGGTGAACCCGTCTTCCTGACCGATGGCACCCCGGTAGGGCGAGTCAGTTCAGGTGCATTTGGGCATAGCGTCGGGGCTTCGATTGCGCTATGTTTTATCAGGACCGAACATGCTGTTGCTGATACCGAAGTCGATATCGCGATTCTGGGTATTCCACATCGTGCTGTCATTTTAGAGAAACCGCCCTTTGATGCCAGAGGCGAACGTTTGAGAGCATAACCATGGCCAGTAATCCTTACTCGATTCCCAACCCCAAGGTTGATCCGACGCGAAGACCCGCGATGCGCCCGGATAACACCCCGGATGACAACGATCGAATTGAAATCGGTCCAACGCCGCTCGCCTATGCGGAATGGGAAGCGGCGGGTTTGCAATGTCCGGACCTGCCGGCAATGCGCCAGTACCGACTCGACAGGATTGTCGCGGGTCTTATCGCCAGTGATCTCGACGCGGTGCTGTTATTCGATCCATTGTCGATTCGCTACGCCACCGATACCACGCATATGCAGTTGTGGAATGCGCATAACCCGTTTCGGGCCTGCATGGTGACCAGCGATGGTTACATGGTGCTGTGGGAATACGGCGGTTATGCTTACATGTCGGAGTACAATCCACTGGTGCGGGAAGTGCGCGCTGGTGCATCGTTTTTCTATTTTGCCACCGGTCAGCGCACCGAGGAAAAGGCAGAGTTGTTTGCCGGCCAGATCGTCGATCTGCTGCAACAGCGCATCGGCAAGGGTCGGCGGGTCGCGGTCGACAAGATTCAGATCGCCGGATTACGCGCGCTCGACGCGGCTGGTATCAAGGTTATGGATGGGGAAGAATTGATGGAACAGGCGCGCTCGATCAAGGGTCCGGATGAAATTCTGGCGATGCGTTGTGCGATCAATGCCTGCGAGGCCTCGATTGCGGAAATGCGTGAACTTACCCAGCCTGGAATGACCGAAAATGACGTCTGGGCCGAATTGCACAAATCCAATATTCGCCGCGGTGGCGAATGGATTGAAACCCGTATTCTGTCCAGCGGTCAGCGTACCAATCCCTGGTTCCAGGAATGTGGTCCGCGCATCATTGGCAACAATGAAATCGTCGCCTTTGATACCGATTTAATCGGTTGCTACGGTATGTGTACTGATATTTCACGTACGTGGTTCATTGGCGACGGGCAACCCACGCAGCGACAGAAGGATATGCACAGGCTCGCGCATGAACACATTATGACCAATGCCGCGATCGTTAAACCGGGAATGAGTTTTCAGGAACTCACCGAGCAGGGCCACCATCTGCCGGAAAAATATATCCCGCAACGTTATGGCTCGAAGTTCCATGGCGTCGGGCTGTGCGATGAGTGGCCGGCGATCAAGTACCCGATTGACTGGGAGGAGCGCGGTTATAGCGGTGTTATCGAACCCGGCATGATGCTCTGTGTCGAAGCCTATGTCGGCGAGGTCGGTGGTCCTGACGGGATCAAACTGGAAGATCAGATCCTGGTGACCGAAGACGGTTACGAAAATATGGTGGTTTGCCCGTTCGATCCCTTATTGATGTCCTGAATCGACACAGACCCTATTTAAATTATGCGATGACGAAAAAGTGAGAAAATGACTATTTTATCCGGTAGCAGATTGCAATGAACATACTTTTTATTACCGCGGATCAATGGCGTGGCGATTGTTTGTCAGCTCTTGGGCATCCGCATATCAAAACACCAAATCTCGATGCGCTTGCCGCTGAGGGCCTGTTGTTCAGGAATCACTATGCGCAGGCCGCTCCCTGTGCACCGAGTCGTAGCTCGTTGCATACCGGGATGTACCTGCAAAACCATCGCTGCGTGGTAAACGGGGCGCCTCTCGATGACCGCTTCAGTAACTGGGCGCGTGAAATAAGCGAGGCAGGCTACGAGCCATCACTGTTTGGCTACACCGATTCTGCCATCGATCCGCGCGGACTTGATCCACAGGACCCAAGATTATTTCACTATAGCGAACCGTTGCCCGGCATTGACACCTATACGCCGATGCGGGATGAAGTGGCAGTCGAATGGGTCGAGTATCTGCAACAAAAAGGCTATGCGATGCCAGATCGACCCTGGAGCCTGTATGCTGTCACCACGCCAGGGGTCGACTGGGCCGAGGGTGGTGAGGCCGTTTTACCGCTCGCAATCAAGGCAGAAGATCATGAAACCCATTACATGGTCGATCGTTGTATCGACTGGATAGATGCGCAGGAAAAACCCTGGGTTACCCACCTGTCGCTGCTGCGACCGCATCCACCTTTTGCCGCACCCGAACCCTATAACCGCATGTTCGATCCGGCGCAAATGCCTGCACCCCTGCGTCGCGAGTCTCCCGCGGACGAGGCCGGACAGCACCCGCTGCTCGATTATTTTATTAACCACAGCAAGTATCGCGCGCCCGACTCATTACGCCAGATCCAGCAGGACAGGGTCAATTACTACGGCCTGATGTGCGAGGTCGACGACAATCTCGGCAGGCTTTTCGCGGCCCTGAAAAGTAAAGGCGAATGGGACTCGACGCTGATCGTTTTTACCTCGGACCACGGTGAGCAAATGGGCGATCACTGGTTGATGTCCAAGCTGGGCTATTTCGACCAGTCTTATCATATCCCGTTGATCATTCGAGACCCCCGAGCAGTGGCCGATGCCAGTCGCGGCAAGCAGATCGACGGCTTCAGCGAGAATGTCGATGTGATGCCTACCATGCTCGACTGGCTGGGTATCGATGTTCCCAGCCAGTGCGATGGCTTTTCGCTATTGTCGGCAATCCAGAGTGGTCGGATGCCGACTGGCTGGCGTGAAGAAACACATTGGGAATTTGATTATCGCGACGTACGCGACACTTCGCTGGAACAGCATCTCGGGCTTACCCTGCATCAGTGCAGTCTCGCGGTGATTCGGGATCATCGCTACAAGTACGTCCACTTTACTGCTTTACCGCCGCTGCTGTTTGACCTGAAGCGGGATCCTGATGAATTCGTCAACCAGGCTGAAAACCCCGACTACCAGCCCCTGGTGCTCGAGTACGCGCAGAAAATGCTGTCCTGGAAAATGAATCATACCGATCGCGGCCTGACCGAAACAATGCTTGGCGAGGGTGGCGCGGTAACCCGGCGCGCACCACTGCGTAAACTGGCATCCTGATAATAGATCATGACGAAGACGATGCCCGTGTGTAAGCACGGGCTAGTTCAGCGCTGAAAATTCTCCGGTATACCTGCTCACCCATTCTCGCGCCGCCTGCTCACTGCTGAGCTTGCGCCCGGCACTTTTTTCCTGCTCCTGGCGAAAGCTTTCGATCTGGCAAATCTGTTCGATCGTCTTGAGTCGCTCAACTTCCTCGGGATCGTCGAATTCGAGCCCGACTTCATAACCCTTCGCTGTCTTGTTGCACCACACAACCTTGCCATCGATACTATGTCCCTGGTTAAGCGCGGGAAATCGCACCTGGATTGGCTCGTTTAATTCCAGGCGGTCGCTGGCGATGAAGCACAGGCCGCCCAGACTGACATTGGTAATGCTATCGTCCTCAACCTGGTAGCTATGGTTAAAGTCGAGAGTCACTTCAATCGGAATACCGGTTACGTGGCGAATATGCCGCCGAATAGCTGTGTTGTCTTCTTGCACTGCGCGAATACCCCATCCAGTAAACTATAGCGATAGAAATATAGCAGAATTGGGCGATTTTTGAACCGGGCCTAGCTGTTAAGGCCCTTTTTGACAGTTGCGACAACTTCGTTGCCCACCCCGATATACTCCAGATCGTCGAAGCTGGACAAGCGCGCTACGGCGATACCGCGACCATGCGGGTCAAACGCTCGATCGGGATCAAAATCCATGTAAGGCGTCCAGTCAAACCCGGGCCCCTGATCGCGGATCCGTATCTGTACCGTATCGCTAGCGACCTGAAACTCGAGCTCGATAAAGCCACCAATATTCTCGCTGGCGTTGAGTCGGCGATCGACCTCGATTTGCCACATGCCACGGCGCATCAGCTTACTCTTTTCTTCATAGCCGATTTTCAAATTGCCATGTTCGAGCGCATTGACCAACAGCTCGGATATCCCGGTTACCACGCGATGCGGTGCCGGGCACAAATGCGCCACCTGTGAAGCAACCAGGTTGCATTCGTGCAAATTGTGGATTTTGAAACGACCGAAGGTCATCAGGTCGAAGATCTGCCGACCCTCGAGTAGTGATTCGTGCAGCGATTTTTCGTGCAGCCTGTCGTTTACCGCACTGCGTACTATGGTTTTGAGAACGTCGCCCTCGTAAGGCTTGGTCAGGTAATAATAGGCACCCGCATTTATGCCTTCGACGATATCCCGGCTTTCAGCCTTGGCGGTCTGCATAACGACCGGAACATTCTCCAGTATATCGTTGTCCTTGATGTTGGATAGTAATTGCATGCCATCCATGCCGGGCATCATGCGGTCGAGAATTATGACATCGAAGCGAGCCGGTGCGGCTTCCAGCATTGACCAGGCTTCATGTCCATTGCTCGCCATGAGTAGCTCGTAGTTATCATTTTCGAGATGCGCATGGATAATATCGAGATTGATGGGTTCGTCATCGACAATCAGTATAGTGGCTTTTGTGCTGTTCAAACTTGGTCACTCCATTGTCCATCACCGGAGGGACTAATTCCGGGGAGGTCTACAGGTTAGTATTCATCGTTACATTTTTATTTCTTGAGCAGGTACCGTATATTGCGTCGGTAATTTTCCATGGCTACGATTAAGAGTAGCCATCATAGTGCAAATGTTTGAATATAATCAATCCTGGTGGCGATCGGTAATCCCGGCAAATAGTGTGAATGTTGATGAATTATCCGTTTAGTAGCAAAGACTTTAAAACCCGGCCCTACTGGTGGGATCAGACGCCCGCTGCAGAAACGGGAGATAGCACGCTGCCGGCGAAAACTGACGTGTTAGTGATTGGTTCCGGATACACCGGGCTGCATTGTGCGCTGCAGACAGCGACTGCGGGTCGAGCAACCATCGTGATTGATGCCGAAGCCGCGGGCTGGGGCTGCAGCACCCGTAATGGTGGGCAGATAAGCGGTGAGATAAAGCCCGCTTACGATGAGTTAGGCCAGCGATATGGCACCGCGGATGCTGTTGCTCTGATAAAGGAGGCGCGTAATGCACTCGACTGGTTAGGCGAGTTTGTCGCAGAGCAGAATATCGATTGTGACTATCGGCAATGTGGACGTTTCATCGCCGCGCATAGCCCTCGCCAGTTTCGCAGTCTTGTTGCTAGCGCAGAGCACCAGCCACCGGGCCTCGAGCAGGATTTGCGGATAGTGACAGTGCAGGACCAGGCCAGCGAAATCGATAGCGAGTATTACCATGGGGGGCTGGTAAATGACCGGCATTGCTCACTGGATCCGGCGAAGTACCATGCGGGCCTGATGCACCTCGCCATGAAAAACGGGGCACAAGTGATCGCTCATTGCCAGGCTACCGGAATCGAGCGTAACGGCGATGGTTTTAAAGTCAGCACCAGCCGTGGAACTATTCAAACCCGCGATCTGGTAATTGCAACCAACGGTTATACCGGGAGCGTGACGCCATGGCAACGGCGACGCATTATACCCATTGGCAGTTATATGCTGGCGACCGAGCCGATGGACCTGGCGCGAGCCAGTCAACTAATGCCCAGGCAACGGGTTTTTAGCGATACTCGCAAGATAGTCGTTTATTTTCGGCGTTCACCCGATGGTCGAAGTTTGCTTTTTGGCGGACGGGTTTCGGTGTTTGAATCTGACCCCGTTAAAAGTCTGCCCGCGCTGCGCCGGGAAATGTTGCGCATTTTTCCACAACTCGAGGATGTCAGAATAAGCCATACCTGGATGGGGTTTGTCGGTTATACCTTCGACTATTTGCCGCATCTCGGGGTAGAGGACGGTGTTCACTACGCAATGGGTTACTGTGGATCCGGTATTTGCCTGGCAAGCTACCTGGGCAATCGGCTCGGTTTACAGTTACTGGGCAAGGAGGAGGGTAACTGCGTGTTCAGCAATCCCAGGTTCCAGACGCGGCCCTTGTACAATGGTAAACCCTGGTTTCTCGGGGCGTCGGTGCGATATTACCAGATGCATGATCGTCTCAGTTAAAAGTGCATATACACCGGCGAATTGAATTAATTCTCAATGGGTCGCGTAAACACCAGCGGAAATTCTTCCGCAATCAACGCATCACCGGGATTTAAACGTTGCTCGAGGCCCGGGAAGGGTGGCGAGGTTTCCCCGGAACGTGACGCATACACGGCGTCGTCCCCGAGCCAGCGCGCGGCGAAGCCACGTCGACGGTGAGTAGCCGAAAGATTAGACGGCGCGCCGTGTATGGTCAGGAAATGAAATGCGATGGCGTCGCCGGGTTCGAGCGACCAGCTGCGGATATCGTAATCCGCCCGATTATTGTCTATATCCGGTACCGACTCGAGCGCCGCGTCGGCGCGATCGTAGTCGACGCCACTGAACTTTCGCGGTAGAAACCAGCTTCCCCAGTCATGGGAACCGGCGATGAACTCGGGGCAGGTTTCAATGCCAACCGGATCCAGTGGAATCCACATACTGCAGACCTGGCGGCCATCGACACAGTAGTAAGGTTGATCATGATGCCAGGGCGTGATTTTGTCGGTACCGGGTTCTTTCACCAGCACGTGCTCGTGAAAAATGCGCACGCTGTCCGACTGCATCAAATCGGCGGCAATTGCCCCCGCCGGGGAATCAAACATGAAGCGACGATACTGTTCGATTCGATTCCAGTTGCAGTAGTCGCCAAAAAATCTTCCCGCCTGGTTCTTGTCGAGGTATTCACGGCCCCATGGACCGGGCGAGTTCATGTTGATGTCGACGCCTTCGCGCAGGAGTTCAATCCAGTCATTAAATACGCCTTGGAGGAGAACTACGCCGTCATGTTGAAACTCGTCTACCTGGCTTTGCTGCAGAACTGCCATGATCGGGCTTTGCCGCTAGCTTCCTTCAACAATACAAAGATCACGCTCGGCAGCATCGCGGGCAAACGACAGGGCTTCCCGGTAGGCGTCGGACTGATAGCAACGCTCGGCGTCTTCGACGCTGGGGAAACGCACCACCACATTACGCTCACGTGCATTGCCCTCGAGCCAGACGGTACGCGTGGCGCGGGCGAGAAATTCTCCACCGTGTGCTTCAATGGCGCTGGTGGCGCGTTTCGCGTACTCGCCATAAGCATCGGGATCGGTAACGTGAACATGGGCTATCCAGTAAGCGGCCATTGGTATTCCTCTGCGACTATTGGCTAATTCAGGATTGTTATACTAGAGCGGATGTTGTAATAAGTGAATCGATTTTTGAAAGCGTGATAGAAACGCAAGAGGCACCCCGCAAGCTGTGAATCAAGCAAAAATAAAGCGTCACCTCAATGCCCTGGCAAAGCTCGACCCGGATCTGCAGCGTGGCCTCAAGATAGTCCGTTACCCTGCGCCACGAATCAGGGTCCAGGGCTTTGAGACTTTCCTCGCAACCATCGTCTCGCAGCAAATTTCGACCGAAGCTGCGGCGGCAATCATGCGCCGGGTGCATGCTTTGCTGCCGACCATGGAAGCGCAGGATGTGCTGCGTCTGCCGTCTGGTGCATTGCGCACGGCTGGCCTTTCCATGCGCAAAGTCGAGTATGTCGAGGCTTTGGCACGGGCCATAGACGAAAATCAGTTTGAGATCTCGCGCCTTGCCGAAATGGACGATAAGGCGGTGATCGAGGCGATAACGTCACTCAGGGGTTTTGGTGTCTGGAGCGCGGAGATCTACCTGATGTTCTCGTTGCAGCGCAGTGATATCTTTCCGGCGGGCGATCTGGCAATACGCATTGCGTTGCAGAAACTGAAAGGCATAGAGAGCAAACTCGATGAAAAGCAGGCGCGTAAAGTAGTCGAATCATGGTCGCCTTATCGCTCGGCAGGCAGCCTGTTTCTGTGGCATTATTATCGCGGCACGCCAACCTGATGTGTCACTTAAGGTAACTGTCAGCATAATCCCCCAGGTGAATTAAGGTAACTGTCACCATAATCCAGATTCCTTAATGTATGAAAATAAACGGGGTCGACGAAACCATAAATAGTCCTGAAAGCTTATTTTTCTTTCGAGCCGATAAACTGTGTAGCCAGCAACAGAATCGTAGAAACCAGAATCATGATCGTGGAGATAGCTGCGATGGTCGGATCGATAAAATCGCGCAGCGCGGCAAACATATGTTTCGTCAGTGTCGCATTCGAACCACCCGAAACAAATATCGCGACGATGACTTCGTCAAAAGATGTAAGAAAAGCCAGAAGCGCCGAAGTCACAATCGAGAACTTGATTTGCGGCAGGGTAATCACGAAGAAAGCTTTCATTCGCGTCGCACCCAGGCTTCGGGCGACACGTTCCTGGTTCAGGTCATAGTTTCGTAATGCCGAGGTGATGATGATCATGACCAGCGGTGACGCCAAAACGGCGTGGGCAAGAACCAGCCCCGTTATTGTGTTGTTAAGGCCAACCCGTCCAAAAGCGTAGAAAGCACCAATCGCAATGAGTATGACCGGCACGATCATCGGTGTGATGAGAAAGGCAAATAGTGCTTTTGCGGCTCGATGTCCGGAAACAAACAGCGCATAGGCCGCCATGACGCCCATCGGTGTAGCTACTAACATGGTGAGTATGCCGACCTGTATCGAAGTAATCGTGGCTCGCATCCATTTTGACGATTCAAAATACTCGATATACCAACGCACCGACCAGTGATCTGGTGGAAATTCCAGATACTGTGAATCGGAAAATGACATTGGCATGACGATGAAAGTCGGAATAACCAACAACAACATGATGATCGTGGCGACGATATACAACCATAGGCGATCGCGATGGGTAATCTGGGTATCCGATGCGGG
This sequence comes from uncultured Gammaproteobacteria bacterium, assembly GCA_963793595.1. Lineage (GTDB taxonomy): Bacteria > Pseudomonadota > Gammaproteobacteria. The sequence goes on from CAWCBX010000220.1 coordinate 10,755, forward strand.
TTTATTTAGCCAGCTCATATCAGTGTTTCCCAAAAAGTGCGGCGTCTAATTTCAGTAGCCGGGTCGCAGCGAACAAAATCACCAGAGTCGCAACCAGCAAGACCACACCGAGTGCACTTGCTGCACCCCAGTCGAACTGGTTTTCGAGTATTGCGGTTATCTGCATGGCAACCATGACCACACGCCCGCCGCCGAGCACCGCCGGGGTGACATAAAAGCCGAGGCAAAGCACGAAGACGATGAGTGATCCTGCGACCATGCCCGATAGCGACATGGGGAAATAAATTTTCCAGAAGGCCTGTACTGGCGAAGCACCGAGATTAGCTGCCGCGTGCATCAAATCACGTTGGATTTTTTTCATCGAGCCGTAAAGCGGTAAAACCAGAAAAGGCAGCATGATATGCGCCATACCGATGAGCGTGCCGGTCAGGTTATGCACCAGCTTTAGAGGTGAATCCCATAGGTCGATGGACATGGCGAAGTCATTCAGAATGCCGTTTTTCTGCAATAGCACCAGCCAGGCATAGGTACGAACCAGTAGGGAAGTCCAAAAGGGTAACAACACCGCCAGCATGAAAAACCCGGCCAGGCGTTCTGGGAGCATGGCAAGGAAGTAGGCCAGTGGGTAACCGATTAGAATGCAGATTAATGTGGTCAGAATACTGACCTGGAATGTGGTCACGAATGTGCGCGCGTAAGACTTGTATTCGATCATTTTCTGGTAATGTTCGAGCGAGAATTGTCCATCACTACCCAGGAATGATAGGAAAAATAGCCAGCCGACCGGAATCACAACGACCGCCACAATCGCGAGCACGGCAGGAGTCGCCAGGCTTAACAGCATGCGTTGCTCGCGAATGCCCTGCGTTTTAAGCCGCTTCTCGTTCAGACCTTCGGGTTCTTGAGCAGCTGAGGCATTCATGTTTCGTCTTCCTGCGGGATAATGATGATATCGCTTCGATTTAGACCGAGTGATACCTGATCGCCCGCTTGCAATATATTTTGCGATGACGACGAATCCGTGCCGAAGCGAAAAGCCAGTTTGTACTGATCGTTAATTGACAGTAAAGCAAATGCCGTTTCACCCTGAAACACAAATTCACTTACTACACCGGAGAAGATGATTGCCTTATCTGAATCGGTCGCACCTTTCTCGGCCACAAACAGTCTTTCAGGACGTATGACCAATGCCCAGTCTCTTGCCGCATCAGTTTTGAAATTACTTTCGATCAAGTGATCGAGGAAAAATAGTTTGCCTGCACCATCGCTTTTTAACGGCAACATAGTCGATTCGCCAATAAAATCGGCGACAAATGCGTTAGCAGGGTGGTTATAAATATTATGTGGGGTATCAGTCTGGGTGAGTTTGCCTTGATTGATAACCACGATTCGATCAGACATAGTTAAAGCTTCACGCTGATCGTGAGTGACGTAAACTGTAGTAACCCCGAGTTGTTCGTGCAAATGTTTCAATTCAATTTGCATTTGCTCGCGAAGTTTCTTATCGAGTGCCGAAAGTGGCTCATCCATTAATAAAATGCGCGGACGAAAGACAAAGGCCCGAGCCAGCGCAACGCGTTGACGTTGCCCGCCGGATAACTGATCGATATCCCGATCGCCAAGACCATCGAGTTGAACTGTCGCTAGCGCAGTTTCGACGCGCTCTGCGGCTTCGGCAGAATCAACACCCCGAAGTTTGAGTGGGAAGGCAATATTTTCTGCCACACTCATATGCGGGAACAATGCGTAGCTTTGAAAGACCATGCCAACATTTCGTTTATGCGGCGGTGTCAGGATGACTTCGTCGTCGCCAAATTTAATGCTGCCGGCGTCGGGCCGACTGAATCCAGCAATGGCCATTAACAGAGTCGTTTTGCCTGATCCGGATGGTCCTAACAGAGTGAGGAATTCGCCACTTTTGACTTCCAGGTCGACAGAATCCAGCGCGTACATCGCGCCGTATTTTTTGGTCAATCCCTGAATATGAATGGGTAGCGCCGTCGAAGGCTTGGACGACTGCGTATCAAGTTGACTGGACAATTTTAGAACTCACTAGATGAAATTAATGCCGAGCGGCGAGAGGCCGCCCGGCTAGCTGGAAATACGTTCTGTTATTCGCTCATAAATTCCATGTACATCTCAAGCGCTTCGGTTCTATGCTTGCCATACCACTCCAGGTTGATCGGCAACATCATCGGTACATTTTTGGGGTGAGAAGGCAAAGATTCGATCAGCTCTTTCGATGCGGTAGTTATCTCATAGGCTTTTTTGTTGGTTGGGCCATAAGTGATGTGAAAAGGAAGGTTAGCCTGATATTCGGCTTTTGAAATTTCTGCCAAAAATTTCATTGCAGTGGCTTTGTTTGGTGCACCTTTGGGAATCGCCATGCAGTCAAAGTCGTACATAGCCTGGTTAAAGGTATAACCAACCTTAGCGCCGTCTTTTTTGGCGTTATCGAATCGACCGTTCCAACCGGTGATCATATCCACTTCGGCGTCCTTCATGAGTTGCGCCTGCTGCGCACCAGAACCCCAGAATACAGCGATGTGTGGCTTTAACTCACGAAGCTTGTCGATAGCACGCTTCTTACCGGCTTTGGTAGAGAGTACTTCATAGACTTTATCAGCCGGAACACCATCAGCCATCAATGCGGGTTCGAGCGCACCATCGACATTGTTGGCGCGATAGGCACGGGTGCCAGGGAATTTTTTGACATCCCAGAAATCAGCCCATGTTTTGGGTGCGGTAGCACTACCCGGCATGCCATACTTGTCTGTATTCCAGGCCATGACTGTGGCAAATACGTCTGTGCCGACACAGTAATCGGTATACATGCCAGGAATAAAATTTGAAACATCGACGACACTGTAATCAATCTTTTCCAGGCAACCTTTCTCGGCAGCAGAAGCTGAACCACCCGAACCGGTAACGACCAGATCCCAGCTGACTGAACCTGATTCGACCTGCAGGCAGGTTTTTGACATGCTCGCACCCGATTCGCGAATGATTTCGATACCCGAATTCTTCGATGCATCGGTGAATAGCGCTGCATCCTGTGCCTTACCATAACTTCCGCCCCATGATACGACAGTAATGGGGCCGGCGGCGGATACCGTACCTGCCGCAAATGTGACGCTCGCGACCAGGCTGGCTGCCAGTAACCTGGTACGGGTTTGGCGGATTGGTTTTACTATTTTTGACATTGTAGTCCTCCTACGTTTATCGATTGGTTTGCTCGTTTTATTTATTGCTCATTGACTTATTACTTACAGGTTACCTGAAAAGCGGGTAACATTTTTTTACTCGGATGCGCTCATTGGTACTAATTTGGGCGAGTATAGAAAATATTAACACCCTATTTTCCTTATTCCACCAAGAAAAGAAAGAGATTCGCGAAGCCGTCCAGCCCTGATGGCATCCGAAATCTGACTGAATCCCGCCGACATTCATAATACCGCCCCTTCCCACTGGGTAATCCTGCCAAATTCGAGCCACCAGGCAGGTCGGCTACTTGCCGCTTCTTTCGAAGGCTGAATAATCGGGGACAGATCACGTTTTACAGATTGAGAATGAAATGTGCGCCATGATCAGATATAAACGAGTGCCGGCTTCTGGCCGAGGCTGTGTAAAAACCCACCTTGAGTAACGTGGCAGGTTGTCTGATCAAAAAGCGTTTATTACTCTGGAGCTTTATGTCGGTAGAACTCGCCGATTTATTCGAGGCGAGCGAACGGATTAGATCGCTTCAAGCAGTTTTCGGGTACCAATGAGGTTGATCACGCGTTTCATATTGTAAGCGAGCATATGAAGACTCATTTCGGTACTCACGTGATCCAGTGTTTTCGTTAAAAAGTGTGTCGATCCCATCCAGTGTTTCAACCTGCCATAGGGATGCTCAACCGTCGCTCGTCGGATCCGCATGGCATCCGGTTTTGCCGCCAGGCGTGCCGCAGCTCGCTCGACAACCTCCTCATGGACCCAGCGACTCACACGCCGATTCTTCCCGGTCGTGCACTGTGTGTGGATTGGGCAGGCCGGACACGCCGAGCTCCAGTAACGGCGTATCTCTTTGCCAGATTCCGTGCGTGTAAATCGATAACTCAAGCGCTCGCCCGCAGGGCACTCATACTCATCGTCTTTTGTGATGTAGTGGAACTCGCTGCGATCGAACTGACCCTTCGCCTTGTTGTGCGAGGTCGCCGAGTTGGGCACATAAGCAGCGATGTTGTTCTGTTCACAGGATCGAAGTTCATCGCCGTTATAGTAGCCCCGGTCAGCGAGTAAATTTAACGAATCCAGCCATTTTACTGCTTTGGCTCTCTGCGCCATTTTAGTGAGTTGGCGTCGATCGCTGCCCGCGTTAGTCACCTCGTGTGCCACGATTAAATATGGCTTCACCGTTATCCTTTCTGAAGTTCGCAATGGTCTTGAAGTCAGGGGCCAGTCGTCCACTCAACCACATCAGCTCGACGTTGCGCCCAGCTTTGCGCTCCAGGCGTCTTGATGAATGCACCTGGTTGAGGTAGCCATACGATATATTTAATAATTTCAGGTGGGAATCGATGTTGCCTGTATAACTTTTACGACCTGCTCATCAGGCAATTATCGCCTGAAATTATTTAACCTGGCAGCGCTTTCGTGGCTATTGCCGCGTGAAAATGCTGCCTGTCCTGGTTGCCAGAAACGCTGCCAGGGGTATCTCTTCCTGCTTCAGAAAACCACGGTTAGATAAGGCCCCATCGCGCACCATTTCGATCACGGCCACCACGGAAGCAGACGTTGTCCAGGCGATTGCCGTTTGTTGTGCACCCACAATTTCAATCGGGCGATAGCCCTGCACGAACTCTTTTCGTTGCAGGCGTCCATCTATTTCGCCTTCAGAAGAGACATGAATGTAAACCACATCATCTTCTACCGGAGGTTTGGCGTGTACAAGGATTTGTCCGGCGATGTCACGTTGCTCGCGCATCAGGAGTTCATGGAAGAAAAAATTCATCAAGTCCATATGGCCGGGATATCGGATGGTCTTGTAGTCGATGTTATCGACCTTGCCGAGATAGGTTTCACACATGGTGCCGAGGCCACCGGATGTTGTAAAGGCCTCCAGTTTGACACCATCTATATAAAGCGTTTCGTGCCACTCCATCGGTGAGACCCATTTATGCACGCCTTCTTCGATTACTTCGCAATCGTTAAGGTATTCGTTGACCACCCCCTCCGGTGACCAGTTGAATGCATACGCCAACCGTCCGGTGGGGTGTTGCGGCAAGGCCCCGACTCGCAGGCGGATGGAGCGACACTTGTCGAAAATTGTCGCTTGCGACGCACCGACGATACCGACAAAACCGGGCGCCAGCCCACATTGCGGGGCCATCAATCCTTTCGAATTGGCGCTCAGTTCGATAATTGCCCTGGTCGTTGGCACGTCTTCGGTCAGGTCAAAATAGTGAATGCCCGCCGCGTGCGCCGCGCTCGCCACGCCAATGTTCAAATGATAGGGCAGGCAGGACAAAACGGCCTCAACCTCGACAAACTCTGCTGCCAGGGCCTGCGGCGAAGTCAGATCCGTATTTTTAACGGCAAAGGGCAGTTTTTCACGGGGCGTTTTAACATCATAGCTCGTCACATCAAAACCAGAATCATGCAGCAACTTTGCCGCCAGCTTGCCAACTTTTCCAAGCCCGAGTACTGCAATTTTTTCAAACGACATGCCGACAAGCCCCTAGATATCGAATTTAATGCCCTGCGCCAGTGGCAGTTCACGTGAATAATTGATGGTATTGGTCTGACGACGCATATAACCTTTCCATGCATCAGAGCCCGACTCGCGCCCGCCACCAGTGTCTTTTTCACCACCGAACGCACCACCAATTTCTGCTCCGGATGGCCCGATGTTGACGTTGGCGATGCCGCAATCTGACCCGGTGGCTGAGAGGAACTCTTCGGTCTCACGCAAATCGGTGGAAAATATGCATGATGACAACCCCTGCGGCACGCCATTCTGAAGGGCGATGGCGTAATCCAGATCGCGATATTTCATTACGTAAAGAATTGGTGCGAAAGTTTCATGCTTTACGATATCGGTTTGCTCCGGCATTTCGGCGATTGCAGGTGTGGCGTAATACGCAGCGGAATACTCACTTTCCAGTGTCCGACCGCCGCCATGTATCTGGCCACCATCAGCCTTCACCTGCTCGAGCGCGTGCTCCATTCCCGCAAATGCGTCGCCATCAATCAACGGGCCGACAAGCGTGCCTTCAGCCAGTGGATCACCAATCGGTAAACCATCGTAAGCCGACTTGAGGCGAGGAATAAGCTGATCATAGATATCTTCATGCACGATCAGGCGCCTGAGCGTGGTGCAGCGCTGACCGGCAGTGCCGACGGCAGAAAAAACGATAGCCCTCAACGCCATTTCCAGATCGGCGGAAGGCGCCACGATCATGGCGTTGTTGCCGCCCAGTTCGAGAATGCAGCGGCCAAATCGCGCAGAAAGTTTTTGCCCGACGGCATGACCCATTCGCGTGGAGCCGGTGGCCGAGACAATGGCCACATCCAGGCTGCTGGTCAGAACTTCACCAGTATCGCGCTCGCCAACGATGGTCTGGATCAAGCCCTCTGGTGCGTTGCCGAATTTCTGCATAGCGCGCGCGCAGATTTTCTGCGTGGCTAGTGCCGTAAGCGGTGTTTTTTCCGATGGTTTCCAGATCACCGGGTCACCGCAAACGAGTGCCAGTGCCGTATTCCAGCACCAGGGAGCTACCGGGAAATTAAACGCCGTAATGATCCCGCACAGACCTAACGGATGCCAGGTTTCACGCATACTATGCCCCGGACGCTCGGACGCAATGGTCAATCCATAAAGTTGACGCGACAGCCCGACGGCGAAATCACAGATGTCGATCATCTCCTGCACTTCGCCGAGACCTTCCTGATAAATCTTGCCACACTCCAGTGTGACCAGACGGCCCAGGTTTTCCTTTTCTGCGCGTAACTCTTCACCAATCAGACGGACCAGTTCACCGCGCTGGGGTGCAGGGGTGCTGCGCCAGGATTTGAAGCTGTCGACGCCCTTGCCAATCATGGCCTGAACGTCTTTTATGCTGTGTGTTTTCAGGCGAGCGATTTCGCTCCCGTCTACCGGGGTATGAACGGCGAGCGTTCCCCCGGAGAGTTCGGATGCGGTGAATCCAGCGGCCTGGAGAATATTCGAGTGAGACATGAGTTAACGCTCCTCTGCATTTAACAGTTAGATATAAAGACACCATGCTAACAGAGAATGGGGTAGTCTTAATAAACTCCGATTTTAAAGATTACACAACCAAAATTGCGTAACTTCGCAACGTGTAACTAAACCAATCAAAAAACGCATGTCCTTAACAAACGAAAAACCCCCGCAGGCAATGCGAGGGTTGGTTGATAATAGCGGATGATTTGAATCTATCGGCGACCCTTACGGATCGCCGATGGTTATTATCCTGCTAGTCGTCTTCCTCTTCGATTTCGATCTGGTCTGCGAGATACGGACTGCCGAAGGACCCGTCACCGCCATTAGTAGTGTCAATCCTGACATCGACAACATCCCGCGGACCGTTGGTGCTGTTGACGATATTGTCATCGTCAATCATATTAAGGAACGAGTCGATGTCGGCTTCCGAGGTTGAACCACTGCCGGTCGCAATCACGGTATCCTCGATCTCCAGTTCCGTGTCAGAATCAGCGGCGGAACTGATACCCATCACGGTGATGGAATTCGTCGATGCATCGGCACCATTGAGATCAACTTCCGCGCGCAGTTCGTGCCTGTTTGCATTGACCGATTTACTCTTGATGCGCTGGGCCAGCATCGACGCAGGACCCGTGCGAATACCTCTTACTTCGAGCCCATCGCCGTTATTGATGTCGCCGACACCTGTTCCCACATTCAGGTCATATTCGGTAACACCATTCATGGTGGTTACCTGTATATCACCGAAGAACAGATCAAAAGTACCGGCACCGCCATTGACGTTAGTTGCAGTTGAGGTGATGCGTACCCGGTTACCACGCCCCTTGATCTTTTCGGCAATCAACAAACCAGACGCGTTGAAGTGACCCTCGGCTTCGACACGCAGACCTGATTCCATGTCGCCGGGACCTGTGAGCCCATCCTGCCAGCCGCTCGACGGCATGGAATCCCAGTCAATGCAGGTTCTGTCGATCAGAAAATCGGCGCCTGGCGGACAGTTTGCAAGATCGGCAGGATCCAGATTGACGGCACCTTCGAACTCAACTTCCTGACCTTCGTTTGCATCATTAAAGTCGTCCTCGAGCTCGACACTGGAGGCCGTGTTACCGTTGAAATGGATTTCCACGAAGTCTCCCAGGGCGACCACAGTTGGACCGCCATAGTTGTAGGTGACTCCACGAACTGTGAGTGACAGGCCGGGGTTCACCGCTTCCACGAAACCCTTGACTTCGTCTATGCCATCGCCATCGTCGTCATCCTTGATGTAGGTGGCCTCGATGCTGCTGTCGTCCAGCCATAGACCGGAAACCTCGTAGCGACTGCCATTGTTCAAGGCATTGATATTTCCGGCCTCCGCTGTGTTGGTGCCGGGGGTAAAAATAATAGTTACACCATTAATGGCGCCACCTGCTGCTGCACCCTCAATTTCGGCCTCGTATTCGACTTCGGTGGCGATACCCGAGATACCATCGTCATTGCGTCTGCCTCGTACCCTGACCCACTGACCGACCTTGTAATTGGCGACGGAACTGACGTTATCATCATCCGAGTAGGTACCACCATTTGGCGTCTCGTACTCGACGCCGAGCACCCAGATACTGCCAAGTTGGGTGATAACCCCCCTGGCGACGATCGATTCCGAGCTTACCGAGCTGTCATCACCACTACTTCCTCCGCCGCCACAAGCGACCAGCAGGCTGACCAAACCAGTCGTTGCAAGTCCTCTGAATCCATTAACAATCAATTTATGTCTAGTCATGTCGAATCTCCACAGATCTCTAAAAAATATATTGGGATTAATTTCCCATGAATTTATTCTGCATTAAGAGTGCCGCGCCCACTACGGACGGAAGTAGCTAATTTAAATGGACGTTGGTCTAAAAGATTTCAGACTAAGGTCTGAAGAAAAAAATAACAGATTTATCCTTTTCGTATCTTTTTATGCTGATTAATAATTGATTTGTGGGGAGCAGGCTGGCGTAGTTATCAATTGGTTTTCGATCAGTCGTCGATGGTCAGGGTAGCGATCAATTTGACGCCCCCGGATTTGTCGGTGCGGGTAATCTGAAAATCGCCACCAAGACTCTCCACTCTTTCGCGCATACCGCGCAGCCCCAGGTGATCGGCATCGTTAATTTTACTGACATCGTCGACGTCCATGCCGGGGCCGCCATCGCTAATAGTTAAAAATAACAGCGAACCCTGTACCGACACATCGATTCGCTGGTCGATGCCGGCCCCATGCCTGTAGGCATTATTGAGGCCCTCCTGGACCAGCCGATAGAGACAGATCTTGGTTGGGGTGCTCAGAATCTCGGGCAGATTGTGCAAATCGTGGCTAACCGTGGTCGAGGTCCGGCTTTCGTGTCTCTTTATCACCCTGGTAATCGCCTCCCTGGCCGACAGCTCCTGGAGTTCAGGTATCGTCAAACCAGCCGAAAGGCTGCGCAGCTCCTGCAAGGCATCGTTAAGCGCACGCTGTATCTTATCGATAACGACGACATCCGCCTTGTCCGACTGCGCCGAATCACTTCCCGACTGAAAAATGGAGTCCAGCTTGAGTAGTGCGAAGCCGATTGATTGCACTGGACCATCGTGCAGCTCCGAACCGATGCGGCGGAGGTATTGCTCATTCAATTCGACGCCCCGGCTGCTTGCCTGTTTGATGCGCGTGCGTTGCGTCTCAATCAACTGATGCGCGGTGCGTACGACCCAGAAAAGCAGCAGGTAGAGTATCAGTCCCCCCAGCAATGAGACCGATGCCACCAGCAACTCACCCCTGTCGAGCGTTTCGAAAAGGGCCCGCGGCGATTTGTAAAGCTCTACCACGCCGATCACGCGCTCGTGTTTTTCGTCCCATACCGGAATGTAACTCTCGACGAACTGCTTGACGTCGGCGGGCAGGAAGACGTGTTCCTGCTTGGCGTGTTCGTCGGTCACGCCCCAGCTGAAGATGCTTTCGCCGCTATAGGCAATTTTTAACTCATCGTTATCGCTAAACCGCTTGCCGATGATGTTTTCGTCGTTGGACCAGATGATTCGGAAATCGGCATCGAAAACAGTGGCGCGGAACACATCGGGGATGCCGATAACGTGATTAAAAAATTCCTCGACGGCACTCTTGTCCTCGATATTCGTGCTGCCTTCGAAATACTCCTCGGGATTGTTGATCAGCGATACGCTCTGGATGAATTCGGAACTGACCGCCATTTCCCGCGCCAGCATGTTTTGCTGAAGAAACGAGAAATAGATGGAACCCGATACGATACTGATGCCGATGATAGAAACAAATCCCGACAGCGCGAATATTCTGAGTAGCCCCCATCTCTGGATTAAAGCGGTTATCTTCACTGCCGACTCCCGGGATTCGTTGAAGCCAAGGCTTCGGGTTTAGTGTTTATTTTTTTGCGCCATCAATGCCGCTTCTACGCGGTTTTTGACCTGCAACTTCTGCAGGATGTTGGTCATATAATGTTTGATCGTTTTTTCGCTGAGGAATAATTCATCGGCGATCTGCTTATTCGTCAGGCCACGCGAGAGGGCTTTCAGAATGCTGCTTTCACGTTCGTTGAGTTTGTCGAGCAAACTGGGCGACGCTGCGGGTTCCTGATTATACGAATGCATCAGGATACTGGTCGCCAGGCCAGGAGTGATAAAGGTTTCCCCGGATGATACTCGACGTATGATTTCGATTAATTGCTTGCCACCAATTCCCTTGAGAATATATGCGTTGGCCCCGGCCTGTAATGCTGTCATGACATCCTTCTCGTCCTCCGATGCGGTTAACATGACGAGTTTGATCGAAGGCAGGGCCTCATGAATGTCTCGCGCCGCCTCGACACCCCCGCCGGGCATGCTGATATCCAGCAAAATAATATCGGGCATAGCCTCGTGCGCGATTCTCAGCGCATCCTGGTAGCTTTCGCCCTGATCGACGACCTCGAAACCATCGACCGACTGCAGCGTACTGCTGACGCCTTCGCGCAACAGCGGGTGGTCATCGATAACGGCTATAGCGACGGTGGTTGCTGACATCTGTGGATTTATTCTACCGGTTGTGGCTCTGTGATTGCTTTCGAATATACCTGATCCCGCGGATTAATTGTACTCACCCAGTTGGCGATTTTTTGCACAACCTTCAGATCCCGCGAGAACTGCCTGGATAAATGCAAGAGTGTTACGGCGAGCGACAAAACCGCATACTGCGGCATTAATCGTTGCCCACGCTAAAGTGATGAAGTTTTTTGTCAATCCGCGGGCGGACTGCGATCCGGGGAATGGCATCGGCGCCCGACGCCGGGATTTACCGCGGCGGTTTTGGGTGTGCCATTGCCTGACCGCGTGGGGCCCGAAGCCAGGCGTAAAACCTGGGAAAAACGGGTTTATTTATTTTGTATAGATTCGGAAGTTCGTTGTTCGCCGGACTAAGAAGCTCAGGTTGAGCTTTCCGGGCTCTCCTTTGAAGACTCCACGCACAAGGTAACGGGTGGTTTTTCTGATTGCCCGCGCTTTTCATGTGTTTCATGCATTGTATAGAGTAATCGCTCCGATAATTATGAAGCCGACTCCTGCGACATAGTGCAGGTACTTTTCATTGATATACTCGGATAACAGACTGCCGGCTAAAACTCCGATTGCTGAAGCTACAACTAAGGCAGCAGACGCTGCAAGAAAAACAGTAAATTTACTTACTTCCTTATCTGCCGCAAAAAGCATCGTCGCGAGCTGTGTCTTGTCTCCTAACTCAGCAATAAAAACTGCTGCAAAAACCGTTAAAAATATTTTCCAGTCCATTAGGCGCTATTTAGAAAGAAACATATAACAGCTGCATTATAAGGCTTTTAAACTAATAACATATTATCGCTTCAATTCCGGGCGTCCGCTTATCGCCGTTTCGAGAAGCCCAGCAAGCTCATCTGAGCGTCAGCTTTTGGGGAAAACAGACCCGTAAACTCGATATGTCAGCGGCGATTATCGACCCATAAGATAGACCCAGGAAACAATCCCTGAAGGTAGATCGAGTCTGAACTGTTTCAGCTTAGTATTTAATGCCTCCGCCCCTTTCAACTTATTGTGGAATTTTCAACTCGATGATGCCAGACACTTGCACGCTGACGCTTTGTACGCCCGGTTCGATGGACGGGGCCGCTACCGCGCTATCCTCCATCATCGCGGCCGCGCGCATGCGAACAGGTGCCGGTGATTGACCCGAGGTGATGACGTCTATGTTGACGATCCGATAGCCTGTACGCCCGAGCTCCACCTGGATCTGTTCCCCGCGACTCTTGAATCGATTCAGCGCCTGCGCAATGAGCCTGCGCTCGACTTTGTTGCGGCGAGTTGGTGATACGGTATAACGTAACGATGCAACGGATAAACGACCCTGCATTTCCCCGATTAGTGCGCTAAGCGATGCGGTCTCGGTACTCTCAAGACGTATCGATTGTCGGATCTTCCAGCCGCTGATGCTTTGATTAGTGTACAGAGGGTCCTGCCGGTAGTGGAGGGTTTGTACCTTTATGGCACTGCTCTTCTTTGCTAGATCGACGGCCCAGCCAATGTTGCGATTGACCTCATCGGCTATCGTGGATGGCTTTTGGCCGCTGCGTTCGCTGTACATGACCACTACAAGAGTATCATTCTCGACTTCCTCGACCGCACTGACCTGGAAATTTATCCGGTCGTAACTCTGAGGGGTTTCATGAGCGACGGCCGTCTTTGTGGCGACGAATGCAACAAAAAAAGCTATCACGAGAGGCTGAATATAAATCATGGTTATTAATCTCCCTTCCCGAGGTTATTGTAAGGTGATGGACATCCTTCGCCCAGTTTCGTTCTTTTTAAGGAATGCAGGAGATAATAACAATACCTCCTCTAATAAAAGTTGGGGTCAGGTCTAACATTCCAACATAAACCATTGCCAGAATCCTCCAATGCAAGTGTCAGCGTCCGCTATCGTTCCATTTCATGATTCAGTTGCACAGGCGGTTCTGTCGATTTATGGGTCAATCGACAGATGCTGTTTATAAAACGCTACTTGTCGATAACAGGCACAGAAATTATATTAGGTGACTATGAATAAACTGATCGACCTCGAACGCTACCCGATGGATCAACTCGAATCCGTCGCCGGCCAGCAACTGGTTACGCAATGTATCGACGATCTCCAGCGTAATGGCATGTTTACGCTTAAGGGTTTTATGCGCCGCGAAGTGATCGATGGGATGTTGCCCGGGTTGCTGCAGAAATTTAAACAGGAATCTTTCACCCATGCGCGGCAGCATAATATTTACTTCGATGATGATATCGACGGTGTTGCCGCCGATCATCCCGCCCTGGCCAGGGTTGAAACGATCAACCATACGCTTTGTGGTGATCAGCTGGCTGAACCGCTGCGACAGATTTATCTCTGGTCGGGATTGACCGAATTTCTTGCCCGGGTCATGCAAAAGCCGAATCTCTACCCGATGGACGATCCGCTGGCCTGCGCCAACGTCATGGGTTACTACGAGGGCGAGGGTTTGAACTGGCATTTCGACCGCTCCGAATTTACCACTACGTTACTCCTTCAATCTCCGCGGCAGGGAGGCGATTTTCAGTATCGCCAGGACTTGCGCAGCGAGCAGGATCCAAACCATGAGGGGATTGCACGCCTGTTGCGCGATGAAGATACGGAGGTCAAGACGCTAAAACTGGGTGCCGGCGATCTCAACGTGTTCAAGGGCAAGAATACGGCGCACCGGGTGACGCCACCCGTTGGCGATCTGGCTCGCGTCGTCACTGTCTTTTCCTACTATGAAACCCCGGGTAGATTTTTTACCGACGCGGAAAACCTGGGCTTCTACGGTCGCACTAATAGCCCGTCCTGAGCAAAAAAAAGCCGCGGTTGGGGACCGCGGCTAAAACCTAGGGATGAAATCCCTGGAGGAGGTATTGCTGAAATCTAGCAGCCGAAACCGAACCAGGCGGAAGTTTTACCGGGCGTCTGTTGGTCGCAGGTTTGCGCACCAAAAATCGCTGCATAGGTATTCGGATTCAAATAAACCATGTAATTAGCAGGATTCATGGTTTCCCGGTACATCGCAGGGTCCGCCATATGCATGTAAGCGGCTGGATTCATCCAGTAGGACATGGTTTGTGGATCCATCATTACCTGGTATGACTCGGGATTCATCCATGCCGCCATGTTTTCAGGTTTCATGAACTCCAGGTAAAACTGCGGTTGCATGAATTGTGTATAGCTTGCCGGGT
>CAWCBX010000221.1:0-13182 GCA_963793595.1 uncultured Gammaproteobacteria bacterium
AAATCCTTCCCCGACGCACCGGCAGCCTCAACATCCCGTCGATAAAAGTGGGTGAGGTATCCACGGCGGTATTGAACCTTGAAGTCGTCCGGCAATCGCCCAGGTTGCTTGCCAGGCAAAATGTTTTTTTCGAAATCGAAGTACAACCGCAAAATCCCTACGTCGGCCAACCAGCTAAAATAATCACGCGTTTACTGCATAACATACCCATCTCCGACGGCAACCTGCTGGAACCAGGGGCCGACAATACAGAAGTTTATCGAAGCAGTAGAGATTTAATGTATTTAGTTAAGCGCGACGGCAGGGAGTTCAACCTGCTCGAACGAAGTATCGCCCTGGTCGCGCAATCACCCGGTGTCATCATGCTATCACCCGCAAATTATCGAGGTTTGATAGACACCGTAGCTACTTCGGCAGGCGCTAGTCCGACAGTGCCATCGAGGCGGATTTACCGTAACAGCGAAACCTTGCAATTGCAGGTTCGAAACCAGCCAACCGCGTTCAGTGGCAGCTTCTGGCTACCTGCCCGCCAACTTGAAATATCACAGCGCTGGGACGTTATTGACGATGGCTTAAAAGTCGGAGGTTCGCTGGGTTTCAACTTGACCATCGAGGCGCTGGGACTTCCGGCACAAGCCTTGCCATCGGATCTGATATCCGCTTATTCCGACAAATACAAGATTTATGCCGACCGGGCGGTACGCTCCAATCGGTTTCAGAATGATGTACTGGTGGGACGACTGGAACAGCGCTTTGCCGTAGTGGTTTCACAACCAGGCGAAATAACGCTGCCGGCGACCATCCTGAAATGGTGGGACGTCACCCAGGATGTTGAGAGAGTAGCGCAGCTGGAAAGCAGGACGTTCAGCGTGACAGATCCGGCGGGCACTCAATCCGCTATTACCGATTTATCCCGGGCTGGCTCAAATTTCTCCCAGGTAGCAGGAGCCGAATTCATATCAATACGCGGCAACTGGCCATGGTTTGCGCTACTCAGCTTGTCATTGATGGCTTGCATAGCGTTATTCTTCGACACCCCGGCGCGCCGCCGGATAAGCCGGAAAATTGAATCCGTGTTGGCCAGCCGGAGTAACCTGCAGGCATTAAAAAAGGCCTGCCTGACGAATGATCCGCGCAACGCCCGCCGTGAATTGCTGAGATGGGGCAGGCGGCGTTGGCCTGGGGCTAACATCAGCGGCGTAAATCAGATCGAGAACAGAACAGGATCCATCGAATTCAGCAATGAACTATCCAGACTTGACCGGGCGTTGTATGCCCAGCACGACTCGAGCTGGCAGGGCAGGCGGTTGTGGCAGCTGGTTGTGACTGAGACACCCTGCCATCCGACCGGGTCTGATGCAGATCAAAATTCGTTGCCGAACCTGTATCCGCAGCAGGGTTTATCTACTCGCTAAGTAACGACCAGCCTGCCGCTGGATGAAAGCGTTCGCCGAATCTGGACTCGTAATCAGTCATCGCGGCGATAATCGATGCCACGCCTTCCTGCTGGCTATGATGCATCGGCCCACCCCGAAATGGCGCGAAGCCGGTACCGAATATAATGCCGGCATCAAGCAGGTCCTTATCGGCAACGATTTCCTCCTGCAAACAGGCGGCAGCTTCGTTCAGAAAGCGATACACAAGTCGATTCTGAATTACTTTCTGGTCGCCCATGTCGACATCCTTATCCTTGACCGGCTTGCCGTTCTTATACTCATAGAATCCACGGCCGGATTTCTTACCGAATTTCTTTGAGTCGACAAACTTGTTAAGCCCCGCCGGTACCTCGATACCGTAAGCCGTGGATAAATTTTGCGCCACCGACTGGCAGATATCGAGGCCGACCGTATCAGCGAGTTCAACCGGTCCCATCGGCATGCCGAAATCGGTAGCGGCCTTATCGATTGCTTCGGGCGCGATACCTTCATCGTAAAGCGTAAAAGCTTCCACCAGGTAAGGCATGAGGATGCGATTGACCAGAAAGCCGGGGGAGCTCTTCACCGGCAGTGGTAACTTGCCGATGTGCTGCGTGAATGCAATCGCGTTCTGGATGGTCTTTTCAGATGACGACTCGGTTTTGACAATCTCTACCAGTGGCATCATTGCGACCGGGTTGAAAAAATGGATGCCGACCAGCCGGTCGGGTTCTTTCAGCGCGGTTGCCAGGGTTTCGAGTGGAATGCTGGAAGTATTGGTTGCCAGTACAGCGCCCGGTTTCATGCGTGGCTCGATATCTTTGTAAATCGCGTGCTTGGCATCGATATCTTCAAAAATCGCCTCGATCACCACATCAGCCCTGGATACGCCATCCCCGTTGATATCCGGAATCAAACGATCCAGCGCGGCGTTACGCTCCGGCGTGGTCTTCA
The DNA here is from genome assembly GCA_963793595.1 of uncultured Gammaproteobacteria bacterium. Classification (GTDB taxonomy): domain Bacteria; phylum Pseudomonadota; class Gammaproteobacteria. The sequence goes on from CAWCBX010000221.1 coordinate 2,370, forward strand.
GGCGTTTAGCGTACAGCTGGTGGGCACGTTTGAAAGCGTTGCTCAAATATTTCGCTTCACGGTCCTGCAGGGTTACATAAAAACCACGTAACGCACACCAGGCCGCGATATCCCCGCCCATGGTACCAGCGCCGATGACATGTACATGCCGCGGAGTGAACGACTTTTTATCACCCAGCCCCTTTAACCGCGTCTGCAGGAAAAACACCCGGATCAGGCTACGCACCTTGTCACCTTGTATCAGGCGCGCAACCGAATTCGCCTCCTCTTCGATCATGCGCTTCTTGTTACCGTAGTAATCAGCCCACACATCGAGAATTGCGTACGGGGCAGGGTAGTGCTGCCGGGGTGCTTTTTTAGCGACCTGCTTCTTCATATACCCGGCGAGCAGGCTGCGAATTCCCGGCAACGACAAAATCTGACCGAGCAGCGGCATTTTCTGCTTTTCCGGTCGGGATAAGGCTATCTTGCGCGCCGCACGCTCAATCTGGCGTTTGGGTTGCGCCGCATCGACCAGCCCGATAGCACGTGCCGCACGCGCGCTCAGCGCTCGACCCGAGAGCATTATTTCCAGCGATTTCAAGGGATTAATTATCTCAGTGGCACGGACCAGCCCCCCATAGGCGGGATGGATACCCAGCTTGACCTCGGGCAGACCGATACGGGTTGCGGCGTCATCCAGCGCCACACGATAGTCGCAGGCGAGCGCCAGCTCGGTGCCACCACCCATACAAAAACCTTCGATCAGGGCGACGGTCGGGCAGGGTAGTGCTTCGATACGTCCAAACAGGGACTGCCCGCGCTTGATCATGATTAACGCTTCCTGCGTGGAAGTCACTTCAAGAAATTCATTAACATCAGCGCCCGCGATAAAACCTTTAGTCTTACCGGAGCGAAAAATGATCGCTTTTGGGGGATTACTCTTGATCTCATCGAGCAAGCTATCCAGCTGCTCCAGCACCGATATCGACAATACATTAGTATCGGTATTTTGCATATCGAGGGTTAACCACAGAATCCCATCATCATCGCTATGGCTATGCCAGTCGATTATCGTTTCACTCATGATGCGCTCCTGTCGATAAGCATCGCGCCACCCTGGCCACCGCCGATGCATAGCGAAGCAATCCCGGTGCTGGCCTGTTTCTGTTCCAGCACCTTCGCCAGGTGCAGCACGATGCGCGCACCACTGGCACCCACCGGGTGTCCGAGGCTGACGCCACCACCATGAATATTAAGTCGATCAGCGGGAATCTTGCCGACCACCGAACGCAGGCCGAGCTGCTGTTTGCAGTAATCCCTGTCATTTAACGCGGCCAGCACCGCGAGTACCTGGGCGGCAAAGGCTTCGTTGATTTCCCAGTAATCGATATCATCAACTTTCATACCCTGTGATTTTAACAAAGGCGCGATCGCGTGCGCCGGACCCAGTCCCATCTCGGCTGGTGATAACGCAGCCCATTCGGTACTCACCAGCCTGGCGAGAATCGGTAAATTGTACTTTTTAACCGCTGCTTCGCTCGCCAACACCAGTGCCGCGGCACCATCGGTTATCTGTGCGCTATTGCCGGGTGTTACCAGGCCATAAGGCTTATCAAAAGCAGGGCGCAGTTTGGCAAGTTTCTCCAGGCTGGAATCTGCTCGCACGCCATCGTCCAATGCATAAACATTGCCAGCAGAGTCAAACATCGGCACTACTTCCGCTAACTCGTTATCCTGTTGCGCCTGGTGCAGTTTCTGATGGCTTTCGAGCGCAAATTGATCCATTTCCGCACGCGTGATACCAAAACGATAGGCTATTTGCTCGGCGGTCTGGCCCATGTTGAGCCCAACTACCGGGTCGGTTAAACCCTTTAGCAGTCCAATCACCGGTGCCAGCAGGCGCGGGCTGAATCTGCCAGCAACCCTGAACTTCTGAGCAATCGATTTCGCCCCCCACCAGTCGGCTAGCCAGGCCACCATTTTGGGATGAAACAACAATGGCGCCTGGCTCATGGCCTCGATGCCGCCGGCCAACACCAGATTCGACCGGCCCGAGGCAATTGACATCGCCGCATTGTCGAGTGCCTGCATGCCCGATGCACAATTTCGGTGCACTGTGTAGGCCGGTACGCGATCGCCACAGCCTAGCCGTAACGCAACGATACGTGCGATATTGGCTTCGTCGGGACCCGGCATGGTAGAACCGAAGATAACCTCGTCAAACTCGGTAGGTTCGAACGGCATTTGCAACAACAGCGCTCTGGCTGCAGATATACCCAGGTCTGCATGTTTGAAAGGCCCGGGTTTGCCTCGTGCCTTCAGAAACGGTGTGCGCCTGCCGTCTACCAGGTAAACGGGTTTAGCATATTTTTTTTTGGCGGCCATGTAGGGTCTCGGCTTGGTGGCTGCATAGTTTATAACTTAACAGAACAATCATAAACCACCATCGAATAGCTTTTTGGGTTTAACATCTGCTCATGATCTAGCGCAAAGCTGCGTCAACATGACTTATATCAAACATCGCGGCGCATCGGATCGCTATTCTTAAGTCTTACATGAAGCTAAATTTCGCCATCACCGAAACCAGACGCAACGTGCTGCTCTACAGTACGCTGTTATTTTTATTGCAGAGTCTTGCGCCCGCGTTTCAGGGCGTCATGGCGAAATCAATGGCGGGATATACCGATACCATCTGTAGCATGTACGGTCAGATCACCGTCTTCGTCAAACTGGACGAAGGCCAGCAACAGGACAGCCCCAAATGCCACGAATGTCCCGCCTGTATCATCCAGGCAAATTTTAACGCGCAACCCGTAGCCCATGACTTACTGCTCGATACCCGCTATCTGCCGGATCAAAATAGCCTTTCCCGACCCCTTTCCCTGGTTACAGGACCCGCGCTGCGCATAAATTTTCTAAGCCGCGCACCACCCGCCTGATCTTCGTTTTGCGCTGGCCTGTACAGGTGTTTCGGTCATGCGCATCGAACCCGAAACAAGCTACACAACCTATTGAATTCAGACCGTCAGGTTTGAGTTTACCGAGTTTGACGTTTAAGAGATTTGAAAGAATGAAACCAGATAATTTAAGTGCCCTGAGCATCGTACTGTTGTTGTCCTGTACTTTTTCGGCCGTCGCCGGCGAACTGAAGGTGATTGATCCCTGGGTCAGGTCGGCACCGCCGAATGCACCCGCACTGGGAGTATTTATGACCCTGGAAAATCATGCCACCACCGACCAGTCCGTGGTCGCCGCGCGCACCGCGATGGCGGTCGATCGAGTTGAACTGCATCGCACCATAATGGTTGGCGAGGTAATGAAAATGGTGCCGCAGGAATCGATTCCAGTAGCACCTCGCTCAGCCACCGTGCTCAAGCCGGGTAGCTGGCATATCATGTTAATTGGCCCCGAAAAGGTGCCCGCAATGGGTGACAAGGTGCAGCTAACACTGGTGCTCGGAGATGGAACGGAGCAAACCTTCGAAGCGGTCGTGCGCCATGGCAAGATGAACATGGAAGGCCATAGCCACGAAATGAAAACTGAATAGACGTATGAAAATCAGGCAATATGGAGTAGGGCTTGTCCTGCCGCTTGTGTTGGCGGGCCTTGCCATAATCATTTCCTCGTGTGAACAGGGCTCGAAGGCTCCGCAAACCGAGGCGGCGTTCATGCTGCCGAAAGCCGCGGCCATAGCGGATTTTACCCTGTCCCATCTCGACCGGGGGACATATGATATCGAAGACGCCCGTGGCAATTGGTCATTACTGTTTTTCGGTTACACCCATTGCCCGGACGTTTGCCCGACCGAGCTCTTCATGCTGGCGGAAATGATGCGCGCTATCGAGCAAGATCCGGGAGCCGTTTCCCAACCGCCTCAGGTCGTGTTTGTTTCGGTCGATCCAGATCGCGACAGCTTGCAGCATTTGCAGCAATACGCCGGTTTTTATCACCCCAGTTTTCTTGGCGTGACCAGCGAGCAAGCCACGATCGATCGTCTTTGTAAATCGCTAGGTGTTTTTTACGAACGAGTCTATTACCGGGACGGCAAGACGCTTGAACTCGATCCAGCGGCAGCCGTGCCCGCGGGCCTGGAAGATGCTTACCTGATCAACCACTCGGCATCCATATTTCTGCTCAATCCAGCGGGGAAACTGCACGCGATATTTACCGCACCGCACGATCCGAATGCGATGATCCGGGATCTGGCCCTGATCCAGGCGAGTTGGCGTTCGTGATCAAAACCGGGCGATTGATACCGATAACCGCGATTCTGCTGTTGGCGGTTGCGGGTCTGCTCGGATACCGATTCCTGCAGGACGCTAACGAGGAGATCAGACTGCCTGTGGTAGAGGGCTGTGCATTGCATCTCGAAGCCTGTGTCGCAAGTTTTCCCGGGGGCGGCCGGATGACGTTTGCCATAACTCCCAGGCAACCCTCGGCAACGGATACGCTGCATGTGAATGCCAGTTTTGAACAGGTGGAACCAGGCGTCGTCAGCGTCAGGTTCAAGGGAATCGACATGAACATGGGTTACCTCGAGCATTTTGCTTTCGACCTCCACAAAATTGAGGCCGGTGAAAAGCAGAGTTCATTCAGCGGTAATGCCGGCGTTTTTGTCTGTTCCAGCAACCTGATGCAGTGGCTTGTGCTGGTCAAGGTACAGGTTGGCGAAACCCGTTACGAAGTACCATTCAAATTCGAAACCAGGCAGCAGGGCTAAATTCCGCAAACAAAATCCGAGCGACATTTTAACGGGTCATGGTTGCAGGGCATCCACGATGTAAATCATATCCGCTCTAATAATTACGCCTACGAAGCTGGCTCTGTGCATATTATTAGCTTATCTCACTATATAACTGCGCATAATGTATATTATGTAAAGTTGGATGGATATCAATCCATAACCACATTCAAATCGAGTACAGTTGAAAAACTCACCCTGCTACCCTGATATCGGATCGCAGGCTTAAATGATAGAAAGAAGCGATTGGGCAGAAACTAACCAACAAGCACTAACTAAATTTGTTATGCAAGCCTTTGAGTCGACAAAAGCCTGGTAACAGTTTTCACTCAGCGTCAAATTAATGAACCCGCCCGTCAGAGCTGAAAACTTAAAACGTTATTCAAAGATTCCTTAAGTTATTGAGATCTGAATAAGCAAAACCAGGAAAATAGATAAAATGCTTCCATAAAATACGAACCAAAGAAGCAATCCAAATTTGTTTAGCCATCTTTTATGCGGCGGTCTTCCCTCAAATGATTTGATTACATCTGGAGACTTACTATCAATATTCATGATCCATTTTCGAGGACAAACATGTAAAAGTATTTTTGACACGCCCCCTGGACCCAAAAAAAAGAAAACCATGTATACAAATATTTGATGCATTGCTGATTAAATATTCCCTGCCAGGACATATCCGGTTTAAACGGAATGCGCGATTTGTATGGCACTAGATCCTGGTGCTCGAGGATCAGCAATCATAAAACCTGAGAATTTAATCCCTCTATCCCCTTTTACTTCTGCGCTCTATTCCAGACCAGATTGATAGAAAGAATCGTTTGAACAAAAACTGGCTAGTAAGAATTAATTTAAGTTTATACTGTAAGCCTTTGAATTTACTGAATATTAACCCAATGGTACCGCCCGTTCAGTAAATCGTGGAAGATTGCGTTTGAGGCTCACCCAATAAAACGGATAGGTTTATTGAGGGAACCTCAATCTGACCCGGATTATTTCGATTTGCTGATTTTTTTCGGCACGGGTTTATCGACACGCACAGAGAGTGCAATTTCGAGAGCGGTTTCGAGACGAATGACCCTTCCTGTTAAGTCCTCGATACGGGATTGCTGGTCCTTGACGGTATTGGCCAGGCTTTCCACCTTGGCATCCATGCGAATGACGCGGCTAATACCTTCCCACATCTTCTCCGAAATGCCCATCAAGCAACCTTGCGCTTCGCCCTGGCTTCGAGTCGAGCGATTCGCTTGTTGGAATCTGCGACGAACTTGAGCGTTGCGTCGATGGCCTTTTCGGTATTGGCCGTAACGCGATTCATTTCCTCGATCATCGACACCAGCGCAGCCTCATCTTTGCTCGGGCTGAAACCTTCCGCGGCACGACGCATATACTCGGCAGTGGTTAATCCCGCTTTCTTTGCGCGCCCCACGATTCGCTTTTTTTCCGCCACGGTCATCAAAACCGGGACTCTCTCTGTCGCTGCCATGGGTTACCTCAAGGATGAACATGTGCTTGTCATGTGCCTATTCTAGTTTCGTTCATCCTGACATGCAAGCGGCCACACCATCACCCACGCCCATGTGTCTCTAGACTGAAGATAAGTTATTTTTGGCTTATCCCTATGCGAACCACCAGCGCTCGGCCGCCTTGTAGCCGTCATAGTCAAAGTTGCCAGCCAGTTTGTCGTGCATAACACTTTTATCCAGCGCCATAATAAAATTGGCAAACATCGGTACCAGTGCGCCGCCATGATTACTCACAATTTTCTGGCATTCGTAGTAAAGTACACGGCGTTTGTTGGTATCCAACTCGGCACGCGCCTCTACCACCAGCTTGTTAAAAAGGTCCGCCTCGGGCACCCGTGTGCCAGGCAGTGTCATTCCATTTGCCTCCGGCTGTGTAAGCCGCAGAAAACATCCAGTCTTCCGTCGGGCGACCACTCCAGTAGCAGGCACACCAGGGTTTTTTATTCCAGACATTCGACCAGTAACCATCTTTCGGTTCACGTATCACGTTGATGTTGAGACCTGCCCTGGCGGCCGAATCTTTCATCAAAAGCGCTGTGTCGACGGCACCGGCGAAGGCGGCGTCCGACGTGCTCAAATCGAGCGTAATGTTTTCCATACCTGCTTTCTTCAGGTGATAACGGGCCTTGTCCGGATCATAACTACGCTGGGGTAAATCGCCATTGTGATAGGGGTTGGCAGTGGAGATCGGATGATCATTACCAAGTGCACCATGGTCCAGCAGAATCTTCTGCACCAGTTGTTCGCGATCAACCGATAACTTGACCGCCATGCGCAAATCATTGTTGTCAAACGGCTTAACATCTACACGCATTGGAAAGGTGTAGTGCAAAGTACCGGTTGCCTCGACAATTTTTAAATTGCTGACCCGAGCCATCAGGTGCACCGTTTTCGGATCAACCCGACTAATCGAATGAACTGAACCATTCATCACTGCATTTTGGCGGGCAGTAGTATCCAGTAACGAAATCATTTCTACTTCGTCAAAATGCGCGCGGTCGGATTTAAAATAATTGGGGTTTCGCTTGAGCGAGGCGCGTACGCCCGGTTCGAAACTCTCGAGGGTAAATCCACCCGTTCCAACATATGATTGCCAATCCAGCACGCCATCATTTGCGGGCACGATCGGAAATTGGCCACTACTGACAATAGACGGGAAATCAGCATTACCCTCTTCCAGTTTGAATTCGACCTCGTACTTCCCTTTCTTGGTGATACTGGTCACCGCAGTCAGGAAAGCTTTCCCGGCAGATTTCGTATCTTCCCCGCGATGATGGTTGAACGACGGAATGACATCATCGGCAGTCATGGTTTTGCCATTGTGAAACTCGACGCCCTGGCGTAATTTGAATATCCAGGTTGTGGCGTCGGCATTGGCTTCGAAACTTTCCGCCAGTTCCGGTATCGTCCGCCCATTGTTGTCGATTTCGGTCAACTGGTTCTGGTAAGGCGTAGGACAAAGTTGATAGAAAGCCATTTTCATTCTGGCCGGGAATCAGCGAGTCGGTGGTTGAACCGTATCCCAGGCCCATCACAATCTTGCCGCCCTTTTTCGGGGTTGCGGCCTGTACCGATTGTGACAGCAAGCTGGTTGCGAATGGCGCGGCAATACCTAAAGCAGCTGCGCGTTTGATAAATTCACGCCTGTCGAGTTTGCCCTGCCTGGCCTGACTTTCAAGGTCGTTCAGACCCAATCGCTGCAGTGATTGCTGTATTACTATCGTCATTTTTCATTTGAGTAACCTCCAGTTGGAATTTCTTTCTTATCTTTAACACCCCGAATACAGGATGTTTATGTTTAAAAAGACTGCTTGAAAAACAGCAAATAAGGCGTCAGCCAAATCTGGTTTTGATGTCATACCTCATCAACAGTTTTGTAGCAACGTAAATGCCATGACTCTTAGGCTATTGAATCCGGTTAAATTCTGGCGGGGAAAACGAATACCGGGTCCATTCATGGCCATATTGAATTCAATACACTCAGTCATCGAATTGCACCCAATAAGGCCTGTGATCGGAACCGACAGCTTTGGTATCGACCCAGCAACGATTCACTTTTGACGCGAGTACAGTGCTGATAAAACAGTAGTCCAGCCTCAACGGATGACCGGGTAATCGATCGGGTGGATCAGGCCACCAGGATTCAGGTGAACCCGTTGTTTCACGCGCGACGCTCCAGCTATCAACAAAGCTGTCGCTGTGCACACCGCGTCCGAAAATCGGATCTGCTTCACCCACGAATCGAATGTATTCGCTGCTTTCTTCGGTACTGTTAAAATCACCCATGAATATGGTGTTGACCGGTTTTGGTAGTGATGGTTCGCCATTGTTCCAGTCCAGATCAACAATATGCTGTGCTTCTGCCGGGTTGCTGTGATTACCGGCTGCCATCATTACCGTGCCACAGTGTTCAATCGTCTTGTTCATTTCAAGAAGCGCATCAATCTGCAGCAAGCGTTCGCGTGGCGAGAGTGCAGAAAGATGAAGCGAATATACCCGCAGAGGACCTTGCGGTGTTCCGATAACACATTCGAGTGCACCGGTGCTCATGCTAATTAGCTCACTAGCGGGTAGTTGGGGAAGCACCAGCGTTCGGGCGGAACGAATCGGCCAACGCGAAAGCACCATCGGGCCAAATTGGCGGCGGCGATTTGAAACGCTACCATCTCCATTTGCCGTGCTCGCGTCCACGTCAAATGCCGGGCAATAAGCCCAGTAGAATCCTTTAAGCAATTCGCCGAGCACCTGCGGTTGATCGACCATACCACTGCGACGCCAGAATCGTTCGACCTCTTGCAGACCGATGATGTCAGCACCATCGACTTCCGCAGCGATACGCTCCAGGTTGTAAACCTGGTCAAGTCCCAATCCAAAACGGATGTTATAGGTGACGATTTTCATGCTTTCTTTTCATGACTTCCCAAATCCCCAATACCTTGTCACTCTCTTGAAATCTGCGCGATTGCCGGAACAGTATACCTATTTTATTGATTACCAGCTCGCAAACGATTTTGGAGTTGAGCAACAGGAATGTTGGCCGCGGAATTTCACCTTCTGTTGTCGCTGTCATGATTTTATTCCTCGAACCCCTTTTAGTTCACGCTTGTATCTGAATCCTGGGATATTATCCTGCGGTGAATAGCGCCAACACACATACCTTTATCGCTTCCGAGACACGGGGTATCGTGATGGTCATCATCGGCCTGTCGATTGCCGCGTTTGCGGGGGCGATCATGAAATTGCTGGGTGATCAGATTTCAGCCTATCAGGTGGCCTGGTTTCGCTTCGCCGGGATGAGCGTGGTTTTGCTGCCCTATCTAGTTTGGCGCTACGGGCTCTCTGGATTAAAACCTGCGCGACCGATTATCCAGCTGATCCGTGGCCTGACGATGGCGGGTGGCACGACCGCTTTTGTAATCGGCGCACAGACAGTCGACTTTAGCTGGCTTAACGCACGATATTTTCCCAATATTTTGGTATTCGTGAGTAGCGACGACAAGTGTATCCGAAATGTATAACAGTTTATATAACTGTATTAGGTGATTATATCAATTTATATAAACGGATATAATGAATTAGATTTATTTTTGAAGATCTGTAACCAGCTATATAGACTTGATTAACCTATAATACTATTTTATATATACGGATATAATGGAGTTCATTTATTAACGCACTTAAAATAAGCGTGTCCGGTTCATAGGTTTCCATCTATATAACTTGATAATTCCAGATTGACCTACTATATAACAGTTTTAAACATGCGATTCGCATCATGCCGAGAAGCTCACTGTCCTATGCCTTGATCAGCGATGCAGCCCTGGGGTCGTTGGCCGCTCTTGGTGCTCGCTTGAAAGAAGCCCGCTTGCTCAGAAACTGGACCCAGGCGGACGCCGCGGCCAAAGCCGGACTGTCCGAAAGCTCGATCAGAAAAGTCGAGGCTGGCTCTCCGCACATCACGGTCGGCGCTTACCTTGCGCTGCTCGACGTGCTCGGACTGCCAACGGCGTTCGATCGGGTCATCGCCCGGGGTGACGATACCCTGGGTGAGGCTCTCGGTCGTAACGCCATGCGTAAGCGTGCACGCGCACCACTCGCGTCGGATGCCGACGAGTTCGACATCTGATGACGGAGAAACTCTTCATCCACGCGGACCTCGGCGACGGCACGATCTTGCTCGCCGGTCAATTGATCGTCGACGACAAGGCTGGCCGCTTCAAATACGCGAAAGCCTATATCAACCATCCCCGGGCATTTGCCCTCGACCCGATAAACCTGCCCTTGAACGCGGACATCCATGTCAAGCATCGCACCCGCGACACGCCTGCGATGTTCGGTGTTCTGATCGACGCGGGACCCGACGAATGGGGCAGGCGCTGGCTCACCAAAACCCGCCAACCGCCGCCGGTCACACAGGTCGAATTCCTGCTCGCCGCTTCGGGCGAAGGTGTGGGCGCATTACACTTCACGCCGAGTATAGGCGACCCGGTGCGACCGCCGCCCGAACGACCGTTCGAGAACCTGATACATTTGCAGCACATTGCCTCTGATATCGAGACCGGCA
>CAWCBX010000222.1:0-38537 GCA_963793595.1 uncultured Gammaproteobacteria bacterium
ATCAGTCTCCGCTTCGAGGCTGCGTAACTGTCCCTTGAGACGTGAAATCGTTTGTCCAAGTTCACCCAGATGGGAACCCAGACCAGCCACCTGTTGCTCCATACGGGCACGGTAAATACTGACTTCACCCGCCGAATTTACCAGATTATCGAGGAGATCCGCGCGAACCTTGATCACGTCCTGGGAAGGTCGATCCATACCAGAGAGTGACTCCCCGGGCAGATTTTCACTGACAATATCGATATCTTCGCTATCCATATCCATATCAGCAAAACTGCCATCATGGCTGGACTCTTCATCAGCCTGGTCATTTTTCCCGAGGCGTAAATTTTTAAGCATTCCCACCAGGGCGGTGCAATCGCTCATTGGCCGCCCTTCCTGGGCTTCGACTACCTGCCGATGCAGCAGGTCAAAACAATCTTTCAACAACTCGATCAAATCGTCATTTTTATCCACCCGATTATCGATTACCGCGATGAACATGGATTCCAGTTCATGCGATAGATCGCTGATCTCCTTGAGTTCCGCCATCCGGGCGCCACCCTTCAGAGTATGCAGATAACGCTGCAACTCCATTACCGCGTTGTAGTCCTGGGAACCGGGCTCATCAGATTGCTGCCGAGACCATTCATGCAGAGTATTGTCACTCATTTCGAGCAACTCGTTCGCCTCGTCGACAAAAATGGTAAGCAGTTCGTTATCCTGCTCGGTATCAACGGCATCGCTCATCATCGTCAGCGTATCGATGAATTCACCGGTCGGTGCTTCCGCATCACCCGGAATCTCGACAGTGTGTTCTTCAAAATCTTCAGCCAGCGCCTTAAGGCTTATCTTGAGGTCCGCGGAAAGTCGCGGCAACTGCCGGGTCGAAACCAGTTCTTCTGTCATGGCCTGCAGCATGCGCTGACCTTCCCTGTACAAGGCTACGATTTCGTGATCTAGCGCCATTTTTTGCGAGATCGCCAGTTTCAAAGGCTTTTCCATCAAAGCGGCAAGTTCGCCGATAGTCGATATGTCCGCGGTGCGCGAGGCACCGTGAATAGTGTGCAGAGCACGATAAACTTCTTCGGTGGGGATTAGTTCCTGGATCTGTTCAGCATGATCAAGGGCGGAACTTATTATGCTTAGGTGCTGTTCTACCTCTTGCTGGTAAATTATCAGCAGTTCCGGGTCGAACGACAGGCCGGTTAGTACGGGCGGCTCTTGAACCCTGGGCTCGCTGTCCTCTGCCTCGTTTCCAGGCACTCGGTTCCCTGTCGTATCTACTAAAGGGTCAGGGGAATCCTCCCGGTCTTCATTTTCCTCGATCTCTACTGCTTCTACAGTATCGATGCCCGCCTCAACGGCTTGAGATTGAGACTCGGATTCCAGCCCTTCAAATTCAGTTTCGAGAGCTTCGAATTCAATTTCTTCAGCCTCGAGCTCGGCGTCTTGCGTTGCAACTTCCTCATCTCCAAACCCGGAGGTTTGCATGACTATTTCATCGGCCTCAGGCTCAGTTTCGAGAGCTTCGAATTCAATTTCTTCAGCCTCGAACTCTGCGACTTGCGTTGCACCTTCCTCATCCTCGAACCCGGGGCTTTGCATGACTACTGCATCGGCCTCAGGCTCAGTTTCGAGGGCTTCGAATTCAATTTCTTCAGCCTCAGGCTCTGCGCCCCGCTCTGCACCCTCGAAGCCGGGAGTTTGCATGACTATTTCATCGGCCTCAGGCTCAGGCTCGAGGGTTTCCATAACTATTTCTTCGGCTACGGGCTCGTCCGCATCTGACTGGACTTCAGTGCCGGGCTCGTGCTCATCCAGGCCAGCTTCGACTTCGAATTCGCCTCCATCTGACTGGCCTTCGGCTGCAGTCTCGTCCGCATCAGGCTGGGCTTCGACGTCGGGCTCTTCTGCGGTGATGGCTTCTACTGCTGTCGATTCCGGCAACGCAGCATCAAGCATAACTTCGTCACCATAATCGTCATCGAAATCATCCCCAAGGAAATCTTCACCAACGGTTTCGATCTTTATGGTTTCCGTGGCTAATGGCCCGATTTCATCGAATTCAGAGGCCTCAAACCTGTCTTCATATGTATCTGCATCCGCGGTTTTACTTGCATCCGCTTTCACCTGTTCGCTGTCAGCCTGGGCGTAGTCGATCGCCTGGGTATAATTCTCCGCACCGGGAATTTGAGGTGGTTGCGCAAGCAGGGTATCCCCGAAACCAGGCTCTGCAGATTCAACCTCGGCATCATTACCCTCGGCCGCGACCTGGGCCCTGGTCTTTTCAAAAGCAGCGGGATCAACCCGCATCGTATCCGGTTCAATCTCTTCAAGCATCGCCTCGGTTAATTTATCCGGGGGAATAATCTGCGTGGTGGCACCGACACCAATACCCTTCCATTCGGTCTCATCGCCATCGGGTATTTGAAGTTCCTGTGTGAGTGTCTTTTGCGTATGTTCCTGCAGCAATCGCTCAGCTTTAAACTCTGCCAGTGCTCGCGCCAGGCCCCGCAGATAATTGATATCTGCCACCGGTGCCATGGACGTCTTCAGTTCTAAAACCAGTTCCGGCAATGCTGCCGCCGCTTTGCCAACAGCCCCGATTACCTGCGGGTTAGGCGGAATTGTTTTTTCGATCACTCGATTCAATAATTGTTCGAAATCCCAGGCGAACTCGCCAATCTTCATTGCGCCAACCAGGCGCCCGCTACCTTTTATCGTATGGAACGCCCGGCGGATATTTCTAACCGCGTTTTCGTCTTCCGGGTGTAGTTGCCAATCCTGTTGCAAGCGCGCGATGTTGAGCGCCTCTTCCTCGGCTTCCTCAAGATAAATTTCGAGTATTTCCGGATCACTGCCGGATTTGAGTACTTCCAGCTCTTCGTCTACGGAAACTACTTCAAGCCGTTTTTCGACAGGCACACTAATCGTTTCGGCTTCAGTTATTATCGCTTCGCCCACGGCAGACGCTGATTCGATCTGGTCGTCATCGAGCAGCGCAGCGATCGGTACGGGTTCATCACCCCGATCATCGCTGATCTTTTCTTCACTCGCTGCCTGCAACTGCCCTGAATCAGGCGTCTGATGATCATCGGATTGCACATCGATAGTCATTTCCGCAACGACCACAGGCTCAGGCTCGGCTTCTATTTCGCCGACACCAGCTGCCTGCGCAACCTGTTCGGGTTTCGACTGGAGGTTCGGGTTCGACTGGTGGTTCAGATTCGGCTTGTGGCTGTGCTACGGATCGAAGCTGAACTACATCAGGCGTTTCATCGCTGCTCTCGGCAGCCGACTTTGCCTCGACCATATCGACCTCGGCCTGATCAGCAACGATAACCGGATCACGACCCTCGTCAACCTCGCTTTTGATTTTTACTTTGGCTAGCAGCCCTTGCAGTTGCGTATCAGCGAAATCGAGAATATCGCCAGCGTCACTGCGGTGTTCCCCGAGCGCTTCCAGGTAATATTCCAGACTAACCACGACCTGCGATAATTCATCTAAACGATCGGCCTGCATAAAATCGACGATGTCGTAACCTTTCAAGTAGGTCAGCAACCCGTCGACCACGGCGACCGCGCGATGCTGGTTTAGCAACTGCAGTGCACCCCTTGACTCTTCCATCAAGGCTACACAAAGTTGAATGTTTTCACCGCGACTGGGATCCTTGATAAATTCCAGAATCGCATTTTTGGTCTTCTGGATATCGTCGAGCGCGGCAGTTACCACAGCGCTTAAAACGCTATCGAGCTCGTAATCCCGTGAAACAGCGTTTTCCGACGTGGGTTGCGCTGCACTGCCGGGCGAGCGTTTTTGCATGTGATCAAGCGCCTGCTCGACCTGCAGTAACTCGGCCGCCATTGACAACAACTGCTCTTCATCTGCGGCCCGATTACCTGCCACAATTTCCTTGACGGTATCGATCTGGGCAGCGATTAACTGCCGCTCCGAACCCAGGCCAATCATCGCCAGGGTATCTGAGATGACATGCATTTCCTGCGGCAAATCTTTCAGCTCGGCCACCCTGGATAAATCCCCGTTGACATAAACTTCAAGGGTGGATTTAACCGACTCGATATCAGTCTTCATCGCCTCCGCGACAGTTTTCAACAGCGCCTGATTCGGGCCCGCGATATTGTCCAGTACCTCGCTACGCGCCGATTCCGAGGGCAGGAAATGCTCCAGTCGATAAGCAGTCTTGATCGCCTGGGATTTAGGTCCATCACATTCCGGCTGGGCTATATAAAACAGAAAATTCTTGATCAACTCGATGGGCTGGCGCTGCAGCAAACCACTTTCGCCGATAATAAGAATAACGCGGAACAGCGCGTCTACTTTACCCAGCAAACTTTTTATAGATGCCCCGAGTTCGAGCTGTTGGCGCGAAACTGACTCGATCAGTGCACCAACAATCCACCAGATACGCGCCACCTGTTCGGAGACAGACCGCTCCTCCAGCGTTTCGCAGATCTTCTCAAGACGCTTCAGGTTCTCTTCGACCGATTGCTCCCTGATGACGTTAACCAGCGCCAACTGGTAAATCGGGCGTAGTTTTTTGGCCAGCAGTTTGGACGCCTGATTACTGTTCTTATCGATCGGCTGAACATCCGCATCTTCCTGATGCATCGATAAATCCGGGAGAAACAGTAACTTCTCGGAAAATAAATCCAGGTTCATGACCGCGCGGATATCGTTCAGCAGAGGTAATATCGCGATTGGTATATCCCGATGTCCCGACTGAATGTGCTCGAGGTAATCCGGCAATTGCAATACCGCGCGCAGCATCACTTCGAGGGCTCTTTCCCCCTCATCTTGCTTGCTGCGGACAATAAAATCTGCCAGCGCCACCATCTCTTCGGTCAACATCGCGGCACCATACTGCTCGATCATCAGCAGCACGCCCTGGATAACGCCTAACCTTTCCTTGACGCCCTCCAACAAGGCTTCATCTTCAGTTTCGATATATAGCTTGAGGTCTGTCTTGACCTCAGACAGATTATCATCGATGGATTTTTTAACCCATCCAAGCGCACTGTGCTTAATCGAAGTTTCCTGGGCACTCATCGCTTAGCCTGTTTTCTCCGCCTCAGGAGCTAAACCCAGCGCGGCGAGATCATCGGCGTCCTGCGCCATGTTACTTTCGATAGACCCGACCCCCGGCAACTTGAAGCCTGCCACCGAATTCTGCATTTCTTTTACCATGTCGGATAATTCGCCAATAGAATCCGATGCCTTGTTCGAGCCCTCGGATGTTTTCGCAGTAATCTCCTGAATCACGTCCATGGTCTCAGTTATTTTCACACTGTCCTGCGCCTGATCCCGGGTTGCATCCGATATTTCCAGAATACGCTGCGCCAGATTCATCGAAACCTGCTCGATGCGATCGAGTGCACTACCTGCATTCTCGGTAAGCTTGGCTCCTTTTACTACGTTAGCCGTACTATGCTCCATCGATACCGTTGCCTCGTTGGTATCTGCCTGAATGGTTTTCACCAATGCTTCAATCTGCTTGGTCGCATCACCGGTTCTTTCAGCGAGTCTTTGTACTTCGTCAGCGACTACTGCGAAACCACGGCCTGCTTCGCCCGCCATCGACGCCTGAATAGCCGCGTTGAGCGCAAGAATGTTGGTCTGGTCGGATATCTCCGTGATCAAATTTACTATGTCCCCAATTTCCTGGGAGGACTCACCCAGTCGCTTTATACGTTTCGAAGTCTCCTGGATCTGTTCACGAATCGTCTCCATACCATCGATAGTCTGGCGTACTGTCTCACCACCCTTATGTGCGATACTGACTGACTTTCTTGCCACTTCGGCCGAATCGGAAGCACGCTCCGATACCTGCGACATGGATTTCGAAATCTCGGTTACAGCACTACTGGCCGCGGTAATCTGGCGCGCCTGCGCGTCACTGGCCTCGGCAAGTTCACCTGTCATGTTCTGGGTTTTACGCACCGCGCTACGTACCTGATTCGCGGTATTGTTGATTGTGCTAACCAGATCGCGTAACGCGTCAATCGAGTAGTTAACCGAGTCGGCTATGGCCCCGGTTATATCTTCGGTAACCGTAGTATGAGTCGATAGATCACCATCGGCCAGGTTGGTCATTTCATCGAGCAGGCGCAGGATTGCGCGCTGATTTTTTTCATTCTGTTCCTGCGACTCGACCAGGCTGGACTGTGATCCTCGTGCAATCATCATGACCAGCAAAATTAACAGTAGCAACGCGAACAATCCGAAGACATAGCCGATCAGGTTATATACTTTGTTAGCTTCGTCACTGCGGTCAAATGCCTTGATCAAATCGCCAGAAGCAGACAGCACCATCGGACTGAGTGCATCAATTTTCAGCGCGGCCTGGTGTACTTTGAAAATTTGTGCCGAATTATCGAGAATTTCACGCACATTCTTCCTCACCACTGAATACAAATCTGCAAATTGCAACAGATTTCCGACCACAGTCGGTCCGGTAAACTTGGCGACCCCCAAAGATTCATTGCCCTCGAGCATGGCAAGCAATTGCGTCTCTATCTGGCTAGAGTCGGCAGCAAAACGATCGGCAGCGGCCATAACCACTTCACCATTGGTTAGTATCTGGTTGAGACTGTGCTCGATACCGCGGAGCAGGATAACCTGGCGCGCGGCGAGTGCGATGTTCCTGCGTGGAGCGCCCGCTTTGACTAACTCGCTTACTACGCGGTCAGATAGAGACATCAATTCGGGCAGCGATTCATTAATCTGGGTGACATAATCGCTTACCGTCGCGATAGAAATCTTGGCCGCTACCACGGTAGCAATATCCTTGTCGTAGTCGTTCCAGAACGCCTTTAAATTCGAAAACTCGATCGAAAAATGATCGGGTAACGGAGGCAAATCCTGGGCTGTATCGCCATTATCGTACTTGTCTAAAGTAGCGAGATAGCGATTTTGATTTTCGGCGAGAAGATCAAACGCCTTTTCCTGACCAGCCGAAGCTTCCAGTGCATTGACCGCAATTTGCTGCGACAGGATCTGCTGTTCAGCGGCTATCCTGGCATAGAGCCTGTTATTACTCGACTGCAGACTCTCGAAGCTGAACAACGCCACCATTGCCAACACCGATATAATCAGTAGCACCCCAAGCAGAATCGACCTATTGTCGAGGGAACTAGCTGACAGACCAGCGGATACAGCAGGTCCTGGTTTTCGCCCTGGGAGCAAATTTTTTATTTTATCTAAAACTGCCATTGGTTCCTCGATGCCTTGCTACCTGCTGTTTAAACAACTCGTAAGAAATGATCAGTCCTGGCTAGTCTTTCCACACTGAACACATTCCAGCGGCGCACCTGGTCAACAAATGTTCCGGCGAGATACTCACCGATCGAACCCACATCCTGATTGACGTCTTGCTTGTGTTCCTCGGGTTTGAAACGTCGCAAGCCATAGACTTCATCGACGAGTAATCCCGCAACCACGCCTAATTTATTAATTATCAAAATCCTGCTTTCCTTGCGAATGCTGGTTGGCTTGCCATACAGGAACTCGTTCATATCAAGTATCGGCATCAAACTGCCGCGAACATTCGCCAGACCTTTAACCCAATGCGTGACCCCCGGCACCCGAATTGTTTCGGGTGGTGGCAGGATTTCACTGACGTCATCCATCTTCGCCAATAAAGGTATGTCATTTATCGCAAAGCCAATACCTATCCAGTCGTCAATAACTGCCGAGGCCACAGGCAGGCCACTGGAATTTTTGCGCCAACGAGCATCGAGCTTGCTCAGTAATTCAAACGGAGAAGTAATAGACATCGATGCGGTTTCTGTTTCAGTCTTCGTAGCTGCGATCGAAACCGAGTACCTTGTTGATTCGTTCAATCAGATCCTGTTCAACAGCCGGTTTTACGATGTAATCCTTCGCCCCCTGGCGCATGCCCCAGATCTTGTCAGTTTCCTGATCCTTGGTGGTGATAATAATCACCGGAATCGTCGAGGTAGCTGGATTACGACTCAGATCGCGGGTTGCCTGGAAACCATTCTTGCCCGGCATTACCACATCCATCAAGATACAATCGGGTTTAGTCTCGATTGCTTTTTCTATGCCTTCTTCCCCGTTCTTGGCAACCGATACCTCGATGTCATTGTTCAAAAGCATGCTCTTGAATACGTGAACCTCGGTTGGTGAATCATCAATAATTAAAATATGTGTCATACGCTACCTGCCTCGTTCCCCGATGGACTTATCCACTTAGCCGACATGCGTTGTGATCGCATTGATTAAATCTTCCTTGGAAAATGGTTTAGTTAAATATTTTTCAGAGCCGACAATACGTCCGCGAGCACGATCGAAAATACTATCCTTGCTGGAAAGCATGATTACCGGGATCGCTTTAAAGGTCTGATTATTTTTAATCAATGCGCAAGTCTGGTATCCGTCCAGGCGTGGCATCATGATATCAACAAAAATAATATCCGGTTTGTGCTCGGTGATTTTCGCCAATGCCTCGAAACCGTCGATCGCGGTCACTACCTCGCAACCAACCTTTTTCAACAGGGTTTCAGCACTGCGTCGGATGGTTTTACTATCATCAATTACCATGACCTTAACGTTCAGGTTGGTTGTTTGCTGTGCTTCATCTGCTACTTGAGACTCGGTGTTCACGTAACCCCCAAAGGATTTACAGTGGGTATCCCCCACATTACAATGACAAGATTATAGGGATATTCCCATGTAAAACCAGTGATTTATTTGAACTACATGATGTAAATTCTAAGGTTTTAAGTTAGTATTCACGGGTTTCTTTTTGTAGTTCCGCCACCCTAAAAAGTAGTTCAATATTCAAGGTTTAACAAGCTTAAGTGAAACCGATGGACTTTTATTGAGCATATATTTTGATGTGCTTGGCCAGCTTAATTCAGTAGTATTCGTGAGACCGCTATCGGCTCGATAAAAATCCCGTCTTATGCCTCAAATTCGTAAACTTGGAATCGTGATGGATCCCATCGAATCCATCAAACCCTGGAAGGACTCGAGCCTGGCGATGATGCTCGAAGCACAGTCCCGTGGCTGGCAAATTTTTTACTTTCTGCTTGACGATATTTTCCTCGATAACGGCATCGCCATGGGGAATTTTAAAACATTACAGCTTTACGATGACAACCAGCACTGGTTTGATTACGGCGAAACTGGTCGTTGTCGACTCGACCAGCTCGACGCCATACTGATGCGCAAGGATCCACCTTTCGACCTCGAGTATATTTATTGCAGCTACATCCTCGAACAGGCGGAAGAAGGCGGCGCACTGGTGGTAAACAAACCCGCGAGCCTGCGCGACTGCAATGAAAAGCTTTTCACCCGCGTGTTTCCCCAATGTTGCGTCGACACCCTGGTAAGCCGTAATCCGGAAATCCTGAAAGGCTTCATCGAGCAGCACAAGGATATCATCATCAAACCGCTTGACGGCATGGGTGGGCAATCTATTTTCCGGGTACAGGCCGGCGATCTTAATACCAACGCGATCATTGAAGCCGTTTCCAAACATGGTAGCTCGCAAACCATGGTGCAGCGTTATATCCCCGAAATCAGCGCAGGCGACAAGCGTATTTTGTTAATCGACGGTGTTGCCGTTCCTTACGCGCTCGCGCGCCTGCCCGCCGCCGGCGAAAATCGTGGCAATATCGCGGCCGGAGCGAGCACCCGGGGCCAGCCGCTGAGTGAACGTGATAATTGGCTTTGCGCGCAGATCGGTGCCGAGCTCAGGGCACGGGGTTTGCTGTTTGTCGGAATCGATGTGATCGGCGATTACATCACCGAAATCAATGTTACCAGCCCAACCTGTATCCGCGAGCTGGACCGGGATTTTAATCTGAACATCAGTGCAGACCTTTTTGAGTGTATCGAGCAACGACTTCCCGCTTAATCTGGCTGTTGCTAACTGTCTTTATTGTCGCAGGCTGCGAACGCCAGCAGCACCTGGTCGAGCAACAGCTACTGGAATTCGGCACCATCATCGAAATTACGATGATCACCGGGGATCTGACTCAGGCGGAACGGCTACTAACCGAAATCGAACAGCGACTGCGTATCCAGCGCAAGCAATGGCATGCCTGGGAAGATAGCGATCTGACTCGCTTCAACAGGACGTTACATCAGGGCGCCAGGGCAGAGGTGCCCGCAAGCCTGGCACATTTGATACGGCTCAGTCGCCATTACTATGACGTTACCGGGGGTCTGTTCAACCCCGCCCTCGGAAAACTGGTGGCCGCGCATGGTTTTCATGGCAGCGAGCCTGATATGAATACGATCGCCGAAATCAAACGTGATATTCCCGGCATGCAGGATTTAAGCGTCGAAGCAAACACTGCCGTTAGCAGCAATCCATATTTGCAAATTGATCTTGGCGGGATTGCCAAGGGCTACGCGGTTGGCCTGCTTGGCGACTATCTGGATAAGAATGGCATCGATCACTACATCATCAATGCGGGCGGGGATATGGTTACCGCCGGTAACCGGTTTGGTCGACCCTGGCGCATTGGAATCCAGAATCCATTCGCACCCGGGGTTGTCGCAAGCATCGAAATAGAGGGCAAACACAGCCTGTTTACGTCGGGGAACTATCATCGTAAGTACTGGCGTGGTGAGGACCTGGCACACCATATTATCGACCCCCGCAGCGGAGAAGCTTCTAGCGGACAAAGCTCGGCGACAGTTCTGACCACGGATCCGGTACTTGCCGACGTTGCCGCGACTGCCCTGATGATCGATGGGCTCCAGGGCTACCATGACCTCGCATTCTCACTGCAAATTCAGGATTATCTGGTGATCAGTGAACAACGCGAAATTATTATAAGTCGATCCCTGGCTGAAAAAATTGAAATTACGGCTCCCTGGCCTATTACAATAGTGAACTAAAGCAGCGGTATTTGCTGGTGATAGCGAACTAATCTAGGCACAATAGACTTTCAATATGGCTCAAGCTAATGTAAACCGGCCCCGGATCTCCGCCAGTGATCGCCTCGGATTCACTCTCTTTCTGGCACTTACTCTGCATGCAATAGTAGTCCTGGGTGTTGGTTTTACCCAATCAGATCACCGTAACGAGCAACCTTTGCCGAGTCTCGATATTATCCTCGCCAATTCACAAAATTTTGACACCGTTGAGAACCCTGACTTTCTGGCCCAGATCGACCAGGCTGGAGGGGGCAACGCTGACGCCAAGGCCCGGCCCAGCGCACCGGTTTCCGCTCCTACCCCGGTGGATCAAAAAGGCCTTTCAGATCAGGACCGGGTTGAGCTGCGCAAACAACAACTGGCAATCAGCAAACTTTATTTCCTGACCCAAAGCGAGTCTGACAACTCCATAAACCAGCAACAGCAACAGCGCAGTAAGGACTCGGACAATCCACAGGAAAGCGCCCGCGAGCAACGCCAGACGAAGATAGCCCGCCTGCAGGCTGAAATCAGGAAAATGTCGATCGATTATGCCAAGCGCCCCAAAACAATTACCTTAACTGCGAGTACGCGCAAGGCTGTCGAAGCAAGCTACCTGGCTTCCTGGGTAGAAAAAATTGAGCACACCGGTAATTTGAACTATCCGCAGGAAGCAAGGCTCCAGAACCTGGCCGGTCGTTTACGCATGAGCGTGCGCATAAATGCAGACGGAGAGGTACTCGATATGCAGATAACCAGTTCTTCCGGAAACAGTGTGCTTGATGAAGCTGCCCGCCAAATCCTGCGCATGGCGCAGCCCTTCGCTCCGTTTTCCGACGAGTTAAAAGAACGCGCCGATCAAATTGTCATCATCAGGACCTGGGATTTCAAAAGCAATCGATTTAGAACCAAAAGCGGAGTAAGCTAGGGACCTGTCATGACACAGCAAAACGCCAGTCTTGTCGATAAATGCCTGATCGCGACTCCTGCGATCAAGGACCCGATTTTTGCCTCCAGCCTCGTCTACATGTGTGAACATAGCGAAAACGGCAGTATGGGACTGGTAGTCAACCATGAGACATCGCAGGTTCTGGAAGATATCTTTACCCAGCTGGATATCAAGTGTGAAGACGATGCAATTAAAAACCAGCCGGTTTTTATTGGTGGGCCAGTACAACTTGAACAGGGTTTCGTACTCCATTCCAGCGCCGGAAACTGGCAAAACAGTGTTGAAGTTTCATCCGGAGTCAATTTGACCAGCTCGCTGGATATCCTGCAGTCCATCGCTGCCGGCAAGGGTCCGGATGACTATCTCGTGATTCTCGGCTTTTCGGGCTGGGCCTCGGGTCAACTCGAAGCGGAGCTACAGCAAAACTCCTGGCTGACATCTACCTGTGACGCCGATCTGCTGTTTCATGAAAAACCCGAAGACAAATGGCAGGTCGCCTTCGATTCGCTGGGATTCGATATCAATATGCTCTCGCCCGTGAGCGGGAATGCCTGAGACTTTAAAGACGGTCGTTGGTTTCGATTTTGGTTCCCACTGGATTGGGGTCGCCGTTGGTCAAACGCTGACCCGTCAGGCCACGCCATTGACCACGCTAAAAGCAAACGACTGGAAGAGTATCAAGCGCTTGCTGGATGAATGGCAACCTCAAAAACTGATCGTCGGCTTACCACTCAGTATGACGGGAGAAGATCAGGAGATGACTGCGAGCGCAAAGCGCTTTGGCCGCCAGTTAGAGGGGCGTTTTGGCATCTCGACGGTGATGGTCGATGAGAGGCTAACCACTCGCGAAGCCTACCAGATAGCCATGGCGCAGCAGCGTATGAAATCCAAGCAGGAAATCGATAGTATGTCCGCGGCACTGATTACCGAGACCTGGCTGCAAAACCATGACCAGGAATGAAGTTCTCGCTGCAATATTACTGTATTCAAAATGGATTTATGCTATAAAGCCTGCGCAAGAAACCAGGCGGAGTTTGTGTGTCCCTACCCTCAGTTGAAGCGCTTGTTGAAAAGCTGACCCAGGCACTGACTCCCTGTTTTTCTTCTCCCGAATCGCAACCCGTCATCGTCGGCATTGAAACCGGTGGCGTCTGGATTGCAGAACAGTTACGGCAACGTCTTGCACCAGGCGCTGAGCTGGGCCGATTAAATATTTCCTTTTATCGCGATGACTTTACTCGCAAAGGCCTGCATCCCACGGTAAAACCATCGAGTCTGCCAACCGATATTGACGATAGAACCATTATCCTGGTCGATGATGTCCTGCAGTCAGGCAGAACCGTGCGCGCCGCAATGAACGAAATTTTTGACTACGGCCGGCCGAAAAAAATTGTGCTCGCGATCCTGATCGATCGTGGCGAACGTGAAATTCCGGTGCAGGCTGATTTTGTCGGCGCTACCCTGCAACTGGATTCCGCTAGCCATATCAAGCTCGAGGGGCCGGACCCGCTAAAACTGGTTACAAAATCTCTGGAGAACCATGCCGAGTAGTAATATCCAGCTCGACGATAACGGCAAACTCCGGCATTTTCTCAGTATCGAGGGTTTGAACCGGGAAATTCTTAACGAGATCCTCGACACCGCAGAATCATTCACCTCGGTTGCTGACCGCACCATCAAGAAAGTCCCGATTCTACGCGGCAAAACCGTCGCCAATCTTTTTTTCGAGGCGAGCACACGCACTCGTTCAACTTTCGAGCTGGCTGAACAGCGCCTGTCAGCCGACATCCTGAGCCTGAACGTTGATACCTCGGCGACCGTCAAGGGTGAGTCCCTGCTCGATACGCTGCAAAACCTGGAAGCGATGCAAATCGATATGTTCGTTATCCGCCACCAGGACAGCGGCAGCGCTTACTTCTTCGCCCAACATGTGCGCCCGGGCGTATCGGTGCTTAACGCTGGCGATGGGCAGCATGAACATCCAACCCAGGCGATGCTGGACATGTACACGATTCGTCACTACAAACAGGATTTCAGCAGCCTGCGCGTCGCAATTGTGGGCGATATCTTGCACTCGCGCGTGGCGCGTTCGCAAATTCACGCACTTAACCTGCTTAATACTGGTGAAGTTCGGGTGATTGCGCCTCGCACCTTGCTCCCCGTCGATACCGAATCTCTCGGGGTATCGGTGTATGAGGATCTCGAAAAAGGCCTCGATGGTGTCGACGTAATCATCATGCTGCGCCTGCAGAAGGAACGCATGCGTGGCGCCCTGCTACCCAGCGAAAAGGAGTATTTCCGCAAGTTTGGCTTATCCCAGGAGCGCCTGCGACTTGCCAAACCCGATGCAATCGTCATGCATCCGGGGCCTGCTAACCGGGGCGTCGAAATTGAATCGAGTGTTATGGATGGCGCCCAATCGGTGATCCTGCAGCAGGTAAGCTTTGGTATATCGGTGCGTATGGCGGTGATGTCGATGATAGTCGGACAATCCGGGCTACAATCCGGAGCTGACGCGTGAACCTGCATATCAAAAATGGCCTGGTCGTTGATACGGTCGCCGCAACGACGCAGGCGACTGACCTGTTTATAGTGGATGGCAAGATCGCGGGCACAGGGTCAGCCCCCGAAGGCTTCAAGGCCGAACAAACTATCGATGCCGTCGACTGCTGGATTATGCCCGGATTGATCGATTGTCAGGCCCGCTTGCGAGACCCCGGAGAGCCGGAAAAGGCCAACATCGAAAGCGAAACCGAAGCCGCAATCAAAAACGGCATTACGTCGTTGTGTATCCCTCCCGACACGCAACCACCAATCGACAATTCAGCCACGGTTGAATTGATTCATCACCGTAACGAAGTCTTCGGCCACCAGGCGCGTATATATCCGATCGGCGCTTTGACGCGTGGCCTCGGCGGCGAACAGCTCAGCAATATGGCCAGTTTGCGTGACAATGGCTGTATCGCGTTCAGTAACGCCAAGCATCGACTTGCCAACAACCTGGTGCAACGCCGTGCGATGGAATATGCCTCGGGCCAGCAATCGCTGGTCATTATTCAGCCACTGGATCACGACCTGCTCGGCAATGGATGCGCGCACGAGGGCGCTATCGCAACCCGCCTCGGCTTACCCGCAATACCGGAGGCGGCGGAAACCGCCGCCCTGGCGAAAGATATCGAGCTGGTAGCGCAAACCGGCGCACGCACTCATTTCGGTCAACTGTCCTGTGCTCGATCGGTAGATATGATCCGTCGCGCCAAGGCCAAGGGATTACCGATAACCGCCGACTGTGCAATCCACCAGCTGTTTTTGACTGACCATGACATCGGTAATTTCGATAGCAACATGCTCACCATTCCACCGCTGCGCAGCCAGTATGATCGCGATGCCTTGCGCGAGGGTGTTGCCGACGGCACTATCGACTGCCTGTGCTCGGACCACCAACCACATGAAGTAGACGCCAAGCTCAAACCCTTCCCTTCCGCCGAGGCGGGCATCAGCGGTCTCGACACCTTGCTGCCGCTTGCGTTACGCCTGGTCGAGGAAGGGGTACTGCCGCTGGCCGAACTGATCGCCAGGCTGACTGTGAACCCGGCCACCATCCTGGGATTGCCGGGCGGCAGGATCGAGGTTGGCGAGGTCGCGGACCTGATTATCGTCGATAAGGAATCACACTGGACATGCAATGCCAGTAATTTTATCTCCAAAGGCAAAAACACCGCTTTCGCAGGCTGGGATTTTCATGGCTGCGTAACCCATACCCTGGTCGACGGCAACATCGTCTACCAGGCTTAGTCTTCCTCGGAGGGGAGAGTTAATTCTTCCAGCTCTGAGCTTTGCTGGTTGAGATTATGGCGTGCGTCAGCTTGTGTCTGTTCACCGCCAAAGTTGATCTTCCATTCGAGATTGGTGCTGGAATCCGCATAGGCAAGCGCGTTCTTGATGGTGATGGCATCCGACTTGTAAAGGCTGTAGAGCGACTGGTCGAAAGTCTGCATTCCGGTGGTATCGCCTTTCTCCATAATTTCCTTGATCTCGTTAAAGTTACCGTCGCGTACCAATTCTGAGATGTATGGCGTGTTCATCATGATTTCGACAGCACAGGCCAGTTTACCCTGCATCCCCGGCACCAGGCGCTGGGAGATGACGGCCTTGAGATTTAGTGATAAATCCATCAGCAACTGTTCGCGCATATCCGTGCCAAACATGTTCATGATCCGGTCCATTGCCTGGTTAGAGTTCACCGCGTGCAGTGTAGTCAGGCACAAATGTCCAGTATCGGCAAAGTCTATCGCTGCTTTCATTGTCTCGGAGTCGCGAGCCTCACCGATCATGATGACTTCCGGGGCTTCACGCAGCGCTTCGCGCAGGGCGTTTTCATAACTCAAGGTGTCGATCCCTACTTCGCGTTGCGAAACGATTGATTTGCTATGACGGAACACGAATTCAATCGGATCCTCAATGGTCAGGATATGCCCGCCAACGCTCTTGTTGCGATGATCCAGCATTGACGCCAGGGTCGTCGACTTACCCGATCCGGTTGACCCCACTACCAGCACCAGGCCGGTCTGGCTCATAACAACTTCCTTCAGCACCTGTGGCAATCCGAGTTCATCAATGGTGGGAATCTCCCACTTGATGTATCGAATTACCATCGACACTTCGGAGCGCTGGATAAAAATATTGACGCGGAAGCGACCGACGTCGTTGAGCGTAAAACCGAGGTTTAACTCACGATTGATTTCAAAATCGCGCACCTGCTCATCGTTCAGCAGGCTATAGGCGAGTTTTTGCACCTGGCCGCTCAGGAACGGGTTTTTCGCAATCGCGGCAGTATTACCCTGGGTTTTCATGTTGGGCGGCGCACCGGTGACGAAATACAGATCGGAGGCCTGCTTCTCGACCATGATTTTCAGGTAAGGTTCGAGTAGCTTCGTGGTGGGTTCTCGAGACATATGCACTCCAGCCTAAATCATGCCGCTGGCGGATTCTTCATCCGCCTCTTCGAGCTCGAAATCACGATGATCTTCAACCACGCCTGATTTACGAGCCGTTTCACTTTCAAGCTTGATCCGCAGACGGATATCGTTCACCGAATCCGCATTGCGCAATGCATCCTCGAAGGTAATCTTTTGCTCTTCGTAAAGATCGAACAGCGCCTGATCGAAAGTCTGCATACCGGCCTCGGTGGATTTCTTGATCAGTGTCTTCATTTCATGCACATCACCTTTGAAGATCAGATCAGCCATCAACGGGGTGTTCAACATGACTTCAATCGCGGGAATCCGGCCGGCACCATCGATATTCGGAATCAAACGCTGCGACACCAGGCCTTTCAAATTCAGCGATAAATCCATTAGCAGTTGCATGCGTCGCTCATCGGGGAAGAAGTTGATAATCCGGTCCAGCGCCTGGTTGGTACTGTTCGCGTGCAAAGTCGACAGACAGAGGTGTCCGGTCTCGGCGAAAGCTATAGCGTGTTCCATGGTTTCGCGGTCGCGAATCTCACCGATCAGGATCACATCCGGTGCCTGGCGCAAGGTATTTTTCAGGGCAACTCCATAGGATTCGGTGTCGACGCCCACTTCGCGCTGGGTAACCAGGCAATTACCATGGTCATGTACGAATTCCACCGGATCTTCGATGGTTATGATATGACCATGCGAATTCCGGTTGCGGTAATCCACCATCGATGCAAGCGAGGTCGACTTACCTGAACCGGTACCGCCGACAAAAATTACCAGCCCCCGCTTGGTCATCGCAATATCTTCCAGTATCGGTGGCAGGTTCAAGTCTTCGAAGCTTGGAATTTCAGAATTGATGATACGCAGCACCAGCCCGGAGCTACCGCGTTGCACGAAAGCATTAACACGAAAACGAGCTACCCCGGGTAAGGAAATTGAAAAATTACATTCCTGTTTTTCTTCGAACTCGGAAACCTGCTTATCGTTCATAATCGAACGCGCCAGCATCTGCGTATGGTTAGGCGACAGGTTTTGCTTGGAGACCGTCGCCACCTTGCCATCTATTTTCATTGCCGGTGGTGATCCGGTAGTAATAAATAAATCCGATCCATCCTTGCTCACCATCAGACGGAGCAAATCATGCATGAAACTAATTGCCTTATTACGATCCATTAGCTACCTCTACACTTTGCGCCGCAATATTACAAAGCATCTGGATGTGCTGCCTTGCGCATTGCTTCGTCCTTGGCAACAACCCCCGAAGCAAGTAGTGACTTCAGGTTTTGATCCAGTGTCTGCATACCAACGTTCTGCCCGGTCTGTATCGCCGAGTACATTTGTGCGACCTTATCCTCTCTGATCAGGTTACGAATCGCCGGCGTACCGATCATGATTTCATGCGCGGCAACGCGCCCACCACCAATTTTCTTCATCAGCGTTTGTGAAATTACCGCTTTCAACGACTCCGACAACATTGAGCGTACCATCGATTTTTCGGCCGCCGGAAACACATCGACGATTCGGTCAATAGTCTTTGCGGCAGAGCTGGTGTGCAAGGTGCCGAACACCAGGTGCCCCGTTTCGGCCGCCGAAAGCGCCAGACGAATAGTCTCAAGATCACGCATCTCGCCCACCAGGATAGTATCCGGATCCTCCCGTAGCGCCGAGCGCAAGGCTTCGTTAAACCCGAGGGTATCGCGGTGTACTTCGCGCTGATTGACCAGGCACTTCTTGCTCTCGTGCACAAATTCGATGGGATCTTCCACGGTCAGGATATGCCCATACTCACTGTCATTCTTGTAATCGACCATGCCCGCCAGAGTGGTGGATTTACCGGAACCGGTAGGCCCGGTAACCAGCACGATACCACGCGGATATTCGGAAATTTCCTGGAAGATTTTTGGTGCGTTCAAATCTTCCAGACTCAGGATTTTCGACGGAATGGTTCGGAATACGCCACCCGCACCCCGGTTGTGGTTAAACGCGTTTACGCGAAAACGTGCCAGGCCCGGAATTTCAAACGAAAAGTCGGTTTCAAAAAATTCTTCGAAATCCTTGCGCTGCTTGTCACTCATGATGTCATAAATCATGTCGTGCACCTGTTTATGATCCATTTCCGGAACATTGATGCGACGAATATCCCCATCGACACGTATCATTGGCGGTAATCCCGCCGACAGGTGTAAATCGGAAGCGCCCTGTTTGACGCCAAAAGCAAGGAGTTGAGCAATATCCATGAAGTTTCCTTTATCGTTTTACAGGTTTTGTTTATTTCATGGCGGGTTTTAACTTTCGCCCGCTAGCAAACAGATTATAATCGGGGCTTCCGCTATAGCCTTGTGTTAACAGATGACTATAGTAAAAAATACAGAAAAACCTATGAAGAACATCGAAATAAATCTAAATCATGTTCGCGCGCAAATCGCAGAGGCGGCACTTGCCTGTGACCGTGATCCGGATTCGATTCTGCTACTCGCGGTAAGCAAGCGAAAACCGTCCAGTGATATTCGTTACGCATGGCAGTTGGGGCAGAGAGATTTCGGTGAAAATTACCTGCAGGAAGCCCAGCAAAAAATGCAGGAATTAAAAGATCTCGACATTAGCTGGCATTTTATCGGCGCAATTCAATCAAATAAAACCCGCAACATCGCCGAGGCCTTCGACTGGGCGCATTGCATCGACCGCGTTAAAATCGCCCAGCGTCTCAGTGCTCAGCGTCCATCAAACCTGGCACCGCTAAATGTTTGTATCCAGATCAATATTGACCATGAGACGAGCAAAGCCGGCATCGATCCAGGCGAGTTACCCGAACTTGCGCAGGCGATTTACCAGTTACCCGGTATTCGCTTGCGCGGATTAATGACCATCCCGGCACCACGGGACACATTCGCGGAGCAACGTGCTGGTTTTGCCCGGCTGGCAGCGGCCATGTCTTCGTTGCAGCAACAGGGAATTGCCTGTGATACCTTGTCGATGGGGATGACACAGGACATGGCAGCGGCGATTGCCGAGGGCTCGACACTGGTCAGGATTGGCACCGCGATCTTTGGAGAAAGAGATTGAATCAAAAAATCGTCTTTATTGGCGCAGGCAACATGGCAACCAGCCTGATCGGAGGACTAATCGCTAACCGGTATGACGCTACGCAAATAACCGCCTGTGATGTAAACACCGAACAATTGCAGCAATTGCATGAGCTTTACCCGGTAGAGACTTCGACCGACGCGCTTGCCTGTGCACACACTGCCGCAGTGGTCATGCTGGCAGTCAAGCCGCAGGTAATGCGCGAAGTCTGCACCGCACTTTCTGCTTTGCCGCCAAACCCGGAACAACTATTCATCAGCATCGCCGCCGGCGTGCCCACAGATGCGATCAACAACTGGCTGGGGGGCGGAAGAGCAATCGTTCGCTGCATGCCCAACACCCCGGCTTTGCTGCAACTTGGCGCCACCGGGCTGGCGGCTAACGCGCAGGTAAACAACGCCCAACGGGAATCTGCCGAACATATTATGCAGGCGGTCGGCATCAGCCTATGGGTCGATGCGGAGTCCG
The DNA here is from genome assembly GCA_963793595.1 of uncultured Gammaproteobacteria bacterium. Classification (GTDB taxonomy): domain Bacteria; phylum Pseudomonadota; class Gammaproteobacteria. Next base: position 20,360 of record CAWCBX010000222.1, read on the forward strand.
ACCTTGACGCGGTAACCGCGATCTCCGGTAGTGGTCCGGCTTACTTTTTTTACTTTATCGAGTTGCTCGAAGCCGCCGGGGTCCAGCTCGGATTACCCCAGCAGACCGCCGCACGCCTGGCACGCCAGACCGCTCTGGGCGCAGCAACCATGGCGCAGGAAAATGACGTCGTCAAATTGCGTGAGCAAGTGACTTCGAGGAAAGGTACGACTGAACAGGCAATTCTTTCCTTCCAGCATGACCGGCTGGACCAACTGGTCACCAATGCCACTGCAGCCGCCCACCGGCGTTCGCTGGAGCTGGCGCAGGAATTAACCAAAGATTAGGTACAGGCGAATATGGGTTCCGGGTATTTGATATCACCGTTAATGCTGATCATTAACACGTTATTCGATTTATACATCTTACTGGTATTACTGCGCTTTTTATTACAGATGTTGCGCGCCGATTTCTATAACCCGGTATCTCAGTTTATCGTCAAACTGACGACCTATCCGCTAAAAATGATGCGTCGCGTCATCCCCAGCGTCGCCGGGCAGGATACCGCGGCAATCGTATTATGCCTGGTGCTGATTTATGGCAAGTTTGTGTTGCTGCGTTTACTGTCGATCCCGGCGGTACAGATCGGTGGGGTTATGGCGCCACTCACCGGGGTCAGTTATGCTGGATTGCTGGTGTTTTGTATTGCTGACCTGATCGCACTGGTACTAACCGTGTTCCTGGTAGCGGTGATTATCCAGGTTATTCTAAGCTGGATAAACCCGGGTCAGTACAATCCGGTAATCGGGCTGGTGCACAAGCTTTCCGACCCGGTACTCAAGCCAATACGCAGGTTGATTCCCTCGCTGGGCGGAATCGATCTGTCACCCCTGTTTGCCACCTTGCTGTTGCTGGTCGCTAAAATGCTGATCGTGCCGCCCATCGTCTATCTCGGCAATTTTTAGACATCGCCTGATGCTTCCGCCCGGTGGCGCGCCTGCACAAACTCACTGTGCGAAATGTAAAGCAAATCGGCAACCTGCCTTATTAAGTGTTCTTCGTAGTGGTCTTTTTCGCCATCAGCATAGACCATGTGCCACATCATCTGGATGATCCGCAACTTCATTGCGTGATCGTAATGCTGGTTGATCAGGCGGGTAATATGCTGGATCGAGACCAGGCGATCAGCATCCGCCTCGGCCTGCTCTAGCAAGGCATCCAGTTCCTCCACGGACAGTTCGAATTGTTGCTCGAGCAATTGCCTCAGCCTTTGCCGTTCGGATTGCTCGACACTGAAATCGGCCCGTGTCACTTCGACCAGTAATACCGCCGTAGCGACCCGCAACGCATGTTCCAGATCTATAGTACCTATCTCAACAGTTTCGATAGTCAGAAATTTAAGCAGAATTTTTTTCATAGCGATTATTGATTGCAAACTAAATCGTTTTATGCAAAATCTATCGAATAAATCAATAAATTTTAACTATTATGACCCTGACCGAACTCCGATACATTGTCGCCGTCTCGCAAAAGAACCATTTCGGGAAAGCGGCCCAGGCCTGTTTCGTGAGCCAGCCTACCCTAAGTATCGCGATAAAGAAACTGGAAGAAGAACTGGGCGTACGGCTCTTCGAGCGCAGCTCAAAAAACGAGATTCGCATCACCGAAATTGGACAACAGGTGATCAACCAGGCCTATATCGTACTGCAGGAAGCACAGATACTGACCGAAATCGCTCAGCAGGGAAAAGATCCTTTATCAGGCCAGTTCAAGCTTGGGGTTATCTATACCATCGGACCCTATCTGTTACCCAGCCTGATTCCCAGGTTGCGTGAAACCGCGCCCAACCTGAAGCTTATTATCGAAGAAAACTTTACCGCGAACCTGTTCCAGTCGCTAAAGCAGGGCGCGCTCGATGCAATCATTATTTCCTACCCGTTCGACGAACCCGGCATCGAGACAGCGGCACTTTACGATGAACCGTTTATCGTCGCTCTGCCGCGCAACCACGAATGGAAGGATCGCGAGGAGATTCAACCTGGAGACCTGGCATCCCAGGACTTGATGCTGCTCGGCGCCGGGCACTGCTTTCGCGACCAGGTAATCAAAGCCTGCCCGGACTGCATGTCGGGTGATAGTGAATTAACCCGCACCCTGGAGGGCGGTTCGCTGGAAACCATACGGCATATGGTAGCGGCCGGCACCGGAATTACTGTTTTGCCTCGCACCAGTATGCTGCACAGCCAGAAGAATGAGTCACTAATCGTCACCAAACCGTTTGCCAGTCCATCACCTGGTCGCACCGTGGCAATTGCCTGGCGCAAACATTATCCGCGTAAAGAGGCGATTTTCACCATCCGCGATACCATTCAGGACAGCCCGCTAGACGGCGTCGATAATATCCAGTCGGTCGCGTGATCGAGGAATTTCTGCGGCAGGAGCGAGAGCTCGAACGCGCCAAAATCGTCAGCGAAACCGCCAGGATTCCGTGGCTGGAATTGCAACGCTTTTTCGCCGCCGGGAAAGTCATGTTAGTCGCCGCAGAACTTGACCTGGTCGATGTCGCTTACGCCTTCCAGCTCGACGACATCGAGCAGGTGAAAACCTGGACCGAAAACCAGCAAGTCAGTCCGGTGAACGACGACCAGGCGAAACAATGGGTAGCTAGCGACGCCTTGCTATGGGCAGTCGTGGTCAAACCCTGGGTACTGGTGCAAACAATCAGAGACTCCTGACCACCTCTTCGCCCCTCACTCGTATCCCAGAACTTGAACAGGTGCAGAATTACGCGCAGGTCAGGTCTGCACCTCGACAACTGGCAAGCTGTCAGAGTTACTCGAATACCACCACTGCAACCTGACCCGGTTGCTGCTGGAAACTATGGCAGAATCCAATTTCTGTAGTAGAATTGCGCTGCCGATTTTTGAGACTGACCTCATGTCCCGAGTTACCGTTTACAGCACCGCGAGCTGCCCGATATGCGTCAGGGCCAAGACTATGCTGGACAAATGGGAGATCGCCTACGATGAAGTTATGATCGATGCTGACGAGGCCGCGCTGAAAGAGTTCGCCGAGGTAACAAATGGTGCCCGCACTGTGCCGCAAATCATCATCGATGGTAAGCCTGTCGGTGGTTTTTCCGAGTTAACCGAGTTACATATGGACGGTGAGCTTGACGAACTCATGCAGCAGGACTGATTATCAATCATGCCCCAATCAAAAAAATCCACTTTTCGCATCCTGTTTCATAATCACAACAAGATCTATGAACTCTACGCGCACCAGGTCAGCCAGTCCGCAGATGGGAGGCTTTATCGAGGTCGGAGAAATAATCTTTGGCGAACATTCCAAACTGCTGATCGATCCGGCCGAGGAAAAGCTGAAGCATGAGTTCGGCAACGTCAAGCACACTTATATCCCACATTTTGCAGTGATTCGCATCGATGAGGTGGATCGCAGTGGCAAGAACCGGATTCTCGACAATGATGGTTCGAGCGTTACCGTTTTCCCGGGGCAAGCGAGTATGCCGCAGAATTCATAGGCAGGATTCTGCCGTTGGCAGCTATGCGTATTTCAGTCGTCATCCCCAGCCACAACCGCAGACACATGCTCGAACGCGCGCTGCAATCAGTATTCGATCAAACTTCCCGGGTAGATGAAGTTATTCTCGTCGACGATGGCTCTACCGATGGCAGTAGCGAAATGGTCGGGCAACTGTTCCCTGAGGTTATCGTTCTAAAACAGCCAAATCTCGGTGTAAGCGCTGCACGCAATCGCGGTATTGCGCAGGCCCGCTACGAATGGATTGCGCTACTTGATTCCGACGACAGCTGGCTGCCGCAAAAAATCGATCAAATCCGCAAGGCCCATAAACTGCAGCCTGATTTCGTGTTGTATCATTCCGATGAAATCTGGATACGTCGTGGTGTGCGCGTCAACCCGATGCAAAAACACCGCAAGTATGGGGGCTGGATATTTGAACAATGCCTGCCTTTGTGTGCAATATCGCCATCGGCCGCGGTAATCCGTAAGTCAACGCTCGAGTCGCTCGGTAGTTTCGATGAAAATTTACCCGCCTGTGAAGACTATGATCTGTGGTTACGAATATGTCATCAATTTCCGGTGCACCATGTAGCGCAGGCGCTGGTCACCCGGTATGCCGGGCACGATGATCAACTGTCGCAGCAATATCCGGTGATGGACCGATTTCGCATCCGCGCGTTGCATCGCTTGCTGACCACGCAGAATTTAAAGACCGAGTTGCGCCAGGCTGCCGAGGCGATGCTATTGTCCAAACTCGATATCCTGCTCAATGGCGCCATCAAACATCAGAACCAGGCACTCATCGAAGAGTTCGGCCCGCTGCGTGACAGCTGGTGCGGTAACAAAACGCGAGCATCGATATGTTGATCTGGGTATGCGCGCTGCATTGTGAAGCCAAGCCGGTGATCGATTTTTATCGCCTGAAAAAGTCGCATGAGGACAATGCTTTCGATCTCTATCGTGGCGATAACATGGCCTGCATCATCAGTGGTATCGGTAAACTTGCCAGCGCCGCTGCCAGTGCCTGGATTGCTGCCAGGTATGAAGATGCGGCCTCGATAGCCTGGATAAATCTCGGCATCGCCGGGGCGGCTACCTGCGAGCTTGGTTCGATATTCGCGCTAAACCAGGTCATCGATGCCGATAGCGGCCAGCGTTATTACCCTGCCCCCGGTGCAGACTCCACTCTACCTGGCTGCGCCTGTTTAACCCTGGGCCAGCCCAGCGAGGACTACCGGGAGCATCAGCTGTACGACATGGAAGCGAGTGGTTTCATGTACAGTACGCTGCGCTTTAGCAGTGCCGAGCTGACGCAGAGCATAAAAATTGTCAGTGATAATCAGCAGCATAAAACCGGCAAAGACCGACCCCGGATTAGTGCTCTGATTCACCGGCATATCGAGCTGATCGATCAGCAGGCGAGCGGCCTGGTTGTACTCAATCAGGAAATTGCCGCACTCGAAATCTCCCCCGAATCCTGGCAGAAATTGACCGCAATGGCGCATTTCAGCCAGACTCAAAAGAGCCGTCTGCGAGTACTTTGGCGCTACCTGATGAACCGCGACCTGAATTCCGAGCAGCTATTAAGAGAACTCGCTACCTGTGCTTCGAGTAAAGCCATCATTGGAGCCCTGGAACAGCTCAGCTACGAGGAGAGTGAAAGCTTGTAACAATGGTCAGTCGTGTCTATATCGAAGCAGAAATTCGTGACCACCCACGCGCCCAGCAATTGCTTAAGCGACTGCACAAATTACCCGTGGTTGAAATCGAACACTTTGGCGAAGTATTCAATCCCCGCGCGCAAAACTTTCGCCTGCAGAAAAAAGATCCGGCCATCATTATCGCTGCCAAGAACCAGGGGCATGTGCTCGCGGCACCTGAAGGTTACGGCCTCGGTGGAGACAAAAACTACTATTTCTCGCATATGCTCAATTGCATCTACGATTGCCGCTACTGCTTCTTACAGGGAATGTATCAATCAGCCCACCAGTTACTATTTGTAAACTACGAAGACTTTGGCGCGCAGATAAAACAAATCGCCACCCGGCATCAGCAGCAGCAGGTATGGTTTTACTCCGGATATGATTGCGACAGTCTGGCCAATGAACCGATGACTGGCTTCACCGAATATTTTATTCCACTGATTGCCTCTATCGATAACGCCTGGCTGGAACTGCGCACCAAAAGCACCCAGATTCGATCGATGTTAAAACTGCAACCGGTCTCGCGCGTGGTAACCGCCTTCAGTTTTAGCGACCACTTCAGCCATAGTAGACTCGAGCATGGCGTACCCACTATCGCCAGGCGTATCGATGCAATGCGCCGGCTGATCGACGCCGGCTGGGCGGTCGGATTACGCTTCGACCCGGTCGTTTATCACCAACATTACCAGGATGCATTCGTCAAACTGCTAAACGATATTTTCAGCGAAATTGATGCGCAAAAATTGCACTCGGTAAGCCTTGGTAGCTTTCGACTCACCCGGGATCATTTCCGCAAGGTGACACGCCTTTATCCGGAAGAGCCCCTGTTTGCGCAAAACCTGGAGCTCAACAATGGTATTATCAGTTACCCGCTTGAGCGTGAGCGGGAAATGATCGAATTCTGCGAAGCGCAATTAATGAAACATATTCCACGGCAAAGCTACCACCCCTGCGAATGGCATGGCTGAAACAAAAACCGCGTTGATCACCGGGGCCAGTTCCGGTATTGGCCTGGCGACCTCACGCCTGTTGCTGGCACAGGGTTACCGCATTATCGGGATTAGCCGTCGTGGCCAGGTAGCCGAATTCGAAGCCGACAATTTCTCCCCTCTCGCACTCGATCTCGCCAGGCTCGAACAACTCGAGTCAGAAATAAGCGAGTTAATCAAAACCGAAACAATCGATTGTTTTATCCACGCCGCCGGACAGGGTCATTTCGGTTCCATCGAGCAGTTTTCAGTCACGCAAATCGAAACTTCGATGCGCGTAAACCTGACCAGCGCGATGGTGATATGCCGCAGCCTGGTGCCCGCATTGCGGCGCCAGCGTAAGGGCCGGATCATTTGCATCGGTTCAGAATCAGCCCTGCAGGCGGGAAAGAAGGGCGCGCTATACTGCGCCGCCAAGTACGGGTTGCGCGGCTTTTGCCATTCTCTGCGCGAGGATTGCGGCAGCGACGGTATCCAGGTAAGCCTGGTTAACCCGGGTATGGTGCGCAGTCCTTTCTTTGACGAACTGTCATTCGAGCCCGGACCGGCAGCAGAAAACGCCATTGAAACAAGCGATGTAGCAGAAATTATCTGGCAGATACTGCAATCCAGTCCCGACATCGTCATCGATGAAATCAATCTTTCACCACGTATAAAATCGATTAACTTGGCTAAAAAACGTTAATCAGGCGGGCATCCTGAGCAGCTAAAAACTGGTTGTCTTGCCGGAAGATCCTTGTACACTCTGATTTTTCCGCCGAGAAAAACACTTAAACCCTTGAAACTACAACAGCTTCGCTTTCTCGACGCAGTCGTACGTAATAACCTCAATGTCTCGGCGGCCGCCGCAGAACTTTACACCTCACAACCCGGTGTCAGTCATCAGATCAAGCTGCTTGAAGATGAACTCGACATCCAGATATTCGAACGTTCGGGTAAAAAGCTGACCGCTATTTCACCGGCCGGGCATGCGATTCTGGAACATGTCGCCGACCTGCTCAACAGTGCGAAAAATATCAAGCAGTCAGCGCGCGATTTCAGTAACAGCAATCGCGGTAGCCTGACTATCGCCACTACGCATACCCAGGCCCAGTTCATTCTGCCGCCTATCCTGCAGCAATTTTCACGCAAGTACCCGCAAATTGAACTGCGCGTACACCAGGGCAACCCCAAGTCGATGTGTAAACTGGCCGCCAACAACCAGGTTGACTTCGTTATCGCTTCCGAGGTGATCGATGAACGCGATGAACTGGTTACGATACCGGCCTATCGCTGGAACCGGTTTATCGTGGTTCCACCCAATCATGAACTAACGCTGATCAAAAATATCACGCTGTCCGATCTGGCCAGGTTCCCAATCCTGACTTACATGCTCGGCCTGACCGGTCGTTCGCAGCTCGACAAAACTTTCCAACGGGCCAAGCTTGAACCGCGGGTTGCATTTACCGCCACCGACTCCGATGTAATCAAGACTTATGTTCGCCTCGGCATGGGCGCTGGCATAGTTGCGGAAATGGCTTGTCGTGACGAGAATTCTGACCTGGTTTATATCGATGCCAGCCATTTGTTCCCGGATAGTGTTATCAAGATCGGTTTCCGGCATTCGCGCCACATATCCGCATACCAGTTCGAGTTCCTGCACATGGTTGCACCCTATCTTGAAATGGAGACCATCAGGCAGATAGCCGGTTCGCGCACCCTGCAGGACCGAGAGAAACTGTTGGCAAAGTCTGAAGTTCCCAGCTTTCGCGACATGCGAAACTCGTTGCATGAACTAAAAGTAGTCGGTTGAGTCTAGCCGACTTTTCGTTTGCCCGGCTCGTCAACGTCGAGCAGCGACTGAATTGATACCGGTTTGCCAACCGTGTAACCCTGAATATAATCGACGTTCGCCTCGCGCAGCTTGTCGAACATGGTATCCGACTCAACGAACTCGGCGATCACCTTCATATCGAGGCAATGCCCGACCTCAGTCATCGAACGTACGAAAACGTAGCTCTTGTCATCTTCGAGAATATCGCGCACGAACTCACCATCGATTTTCAGATAATCGACCGGGAATTGTTTCAGATAACTGAACGAAGATAACCCGGTGCCAAAGTCATCGAGCGAAAACTTGACGCCGAGTTCCTTGATCGAATTGATGAACTCGACCGAACGTTCAACATTATCTACTACTGCAGTTTCAGTAATCTCGAAACACAGGGAACTCATTTTGACACTGCTTGCTTCCAGACTCTCGCGAAGAAATTTATGGAAGGTTTGCGAACCGATACTGCGGCCCGAAAGATTGATCGAGAACATCACGTCACTCAACCTGTGTTGATGTTCCTGCAGCCAGGCAAGAACGTTACTGACTACCCAGTTATCGATACGCTCGATCAGGTTATAGCGCTCCGCAGGCGGCAGAAAATCACCGGGGCAAATAATGCTGCCATCGGCACTGCGATAGCGAATTAAAACTTCATAGTGAGTATGCTTTTCGTCCTTGTCCATGGAGACTATGGGCTGTACGTAGAGACAAAAGCGATCTTCGGAGAATCCTTCCATGATGCCTGAAACCCATTCCATCGATTCCTGTTGCGCCATAACTTTCTCATCGTTTTCGTCGATGTAATGGTATTGATTACCCCCATTTTGCTTGGCCAGGAAACAGGCCGTGGTAACCTTTGAGTAGTACTCGGCATACTCATCGCTCATGCGTCCAAAAGTCATCACACCAATACTCGATGTTACCTGGTACTCCTGGTCATTCCAGACAAAACCTGCATGCTGTATATCGATAATGATCTTCTGGATGGCTTGTAACGCAGGCTCCATTTCAAAGAACGGCATAATGATGCCGAACTCGTCACTGCTTAAGCGCGCTAAAATATCGGATTTGCGCACATGTTTTTTAATCACCTTGCTCACCTGCCTCAATAACAGGTCCCCAGCGGCACTGCCACAGGTTTCATTGACGACCCGGAACTGATCCAGGTCGAGGTAAGCAAGCACATGCTGGACAACCGTGTTACTGTTTTCGGTGACCAGGTTTTCGAATTTTTGCTCAAACGCACTACGATTGAGAAACCCGGTTAACTGGTCGTGGCTGCCTTCATAACTCAACTTGCGTCGCAGCTTACGGTCTTCCGATACATCCTTCAGAATGATGACGAAACCGACATCTTCTGCTTCCATATCGATCATCGGTGAAGCCGAGAACTCGAGCTCGACAATATTGCGCTCCGGATCGTAAAAAAACATCGAACTGATCGAAAGCTTGCGGCTAAGCAACTGGCTAACATCGACAATGCGCGTGGTCTGTCGATTGGCATACAAAATCAGCACTTCGTGGATCGAGGTATCGATAAATGCAGCCTGCTTGTCGCCAAACAGTTTTTCCGCGCTGGGGTTGATCAGTTTGATACGGTCTTTGGAGTCAATAACGATTACCGGGTTGGTAATCGAATCGAGAGTGGTGGCGATAAAATCCTTCTCCGAACGCAGCTTTTCCTCGATCTGCCGACGTGAAATGGTTTCGATCTCGAGACCCTCGACCATTTCGTTATAAGCTAACACCAGGTCTTTCAACTCATTCGGCAGTTTTTCTCCGCCTATCGATGCATATTTGCCGGTTAACAAAGCGCCGACGGAATTGCGCAACTTGTTCATCGGCAGGAAAGCGCGATTCAACATAATCATCACCAGCACGAGCGCCGAAATTGTTGCTATCGTCGTGATAACGAAGAAACTGGCTTCGGTTTCTGCGAGGCGATCGATAACCGGTTGCTGATCAAATGATGCACTTATCGTTGCGGCAAGAAATGCATCGTCCCCGTATAGCTTGTAGCTTGGATATAGATGACTACCCTCGCCCTCATCGACCCATGCATCCGACAGGTAGAGACTGGAACCCGAGCCATGATCAATTTTTAATGGTATCTGGATATTCCGCTCTATATTCTTTAAGCCTTCTATCGCATAGGCCACAACATGCAGATAAGCCTTTGGTTCCGAGTCACCTACCGGCATCAGCACTTCACTATAGAGTTGGTCATCGAAACTGCATAGCGAGTAGCTCGGTTTTAACAACCGGATCAACGATCCCCCGATCGACTCCAGGGCCGTGGGACAACCCGCATAACCTTGCAAACCATCATCAGAAACTTGCGCAAATATTTCTCCTGCAAGATCACGCAAAATAATTGCCTTGAGCCTGAACCAACCCGGCGTATCCTGGTAGCGGTTATAACTTTCCACTAACCAGGCCTCCATCCCGACGCCATCACGTTTTTCAAGTGCATCCTGGAATGGCGCCTCACTTTGCAGCTTGAGGCCAAATACCTTTTGTTTATCGTAAAGTTCCTGGATCTCTTCGCCAGCTTCGTGCTGCAGCACCAATTGCATCGATTCGATCTGGGTTTCGATGGCGTGATTGCGATATACGTGGGTACTGTAAATCGCCAACCCATAGGCGAGCGCACCCAGCCAAAGCAACGCGAAGCTGATGATGAACTTGAAACTGTAAAGGCGATCCAACACTGCGCTACTCGATCAAACCAGGATATTCCTTATCCTTCCCGAACCGGCACCTGTTGCCGCATGTTGAAGCGATCTGAAGAATACCGACTCCGGTATCAGCGAGGTTTCCATTACTGTAAAACAGCGTTGCCGGAAGTTTCGACTGGACCAAAATTGGCGAAAACGCAGGGTCGGCTCTAAGCGACGCGAGGGCCCCGGAATTGAATGAAATTACCAATGTAAAGAATATGGTCGAGCCCAACAATTGAGACCGAAAAACGCCTGTTTTCATCATAGTAATATGCAAAATTAACCGGTCTTTTGATAAATATCTCTTGCCTAATTACATTAATTATCAAAAACTTAGGCGATATTCTTAATTTAAAGTCTAACAAGATACTCCGGTGCCGCCCAAACCACAATAGCCGGCAGGATTTTTTTCCAGGTATTGCTGGTGATATTCCTCGGCATAGTAAAATGGGCCGGCTTCGAGGATCTCGGTCGTTATCCGAGTATAGCCCGCCTGCTGAAGTTTGTGCTGATACTGCTCCAGGCTTAGCTCTGCGGCCACCCGCTGACTATCAAGACGGTAATAAATTCCGGAACGATACTGGGTTCCCTGGTCATTGCCCTGGCGCATTCCCTGGGTGGGATTATGCGATTCCCAGAAGGTAGTCAACAGCGACTCGAAGTCGATTTGTGCCGGACGATAGACCACCAGCACGACTTCGTTATGCCCGGTCATACCGGAACATACTTCCTGGTAGCTGGGGTTCGGTGTGTGACCGGCGGCGTAACCAACAGCCGTAGTATGGACACCGGGAAGATTCCAGAACTTACGTTCCGCCCCCCAGAAACACCCGAGTCCTAGCACCACCTGTGCACAATCATCCGGGAAAGGTTCAACCATCGAGGTCCCGAGAACGGCGTGTATCGGATCTAATCGAATGGCTTCGTCGCGGCCGGGCAACGCTTGCGCCGCAGTGGGAATTTCGGTTGGTCTGCCAAACATGTTTATATCCTCCAGGTTGTTGCCGTGACGAACAATCAGTTGTCACCAGGCGATTTTAATTCGATCCAGGCAGGTGCGTGATCAGATGGTTTTTCCATACCGCGAATATCATAATCTACCCCGGCATCGACCACCGCAGTCCGCAGTAGTTCCGAAACCATTAAATGATCGATTCGCAGGCCGCGTTTTGGTTCACGTTCAAAACCACGACTACGATAATCGAACCAGCTGAAACAGTTGTCCTCATCGGCATGACAAAGACGAAAACCATCGTGTAAGCCAAGCGCCTCGAGCTGCCTGAACCATGCGCGTTCCTCGGGTAGAAAACTGGTCTTTCCGGTCTTGAGCCAGCGTTTGGCGTTTTCTTCACCGATACCGATATCAAGGTCCTGCGGTGCTATGTTGTAATCGCCCATCACTACCACTTTCGTGCGGGTCATATCGATAGCGCCGAGGAATCGAGTCAGGTCCTGATAAAATCGTGTCTTGGCAGGGAACTTGATTGCATGATCACGGCTCTCGCCCTGGGGGAAATAGCCGTTGAAAACCAGCATCGGCTCGCCATCGACTTGAAATTCACCACCGATGAAGCGTTTTTGAGCATCCTCGGGGTCCCCCGGAAAACCGTAGCAGGGGTTACTGCAGGTCTGGCGTGATAGTAGCGCAACCCCGTAGTGGGTTTTCTGCCCCGTGTAGACCGCCTGGTAACCCATCTGGTTGATCGCTTCCAGCGGAAACTCATGATCCTGAACCTTGGTTTCCTGCAGGCCGATAAATTCCGGTGCGTGTTTATCGATCACCCTCTGCAGCTGATGCAGGCGCTGGCGCACGCTGTTTACATTAAACGAGACTATCTTCATGTTTTACGTCATCCTCAACTTTTCGCAGAAAATCGGCCAGGGTTTCTTCACCGAGGCGCGATTCGAGGTCCTGCTCGAGCTCGCGCAATAAACTGTCAACTGCCGCATCGCTGCGAAAACGTCCGGTCTGACCATCATCCTCGGCCTGCCGTGCGCTGCGCAGAATATCTGCCAGCCGAATGCGCTGCAAGGAAACAGCCGGCAGATAGTGTGTCATTTCCTCTGCGGACTCCGTAATCCAGCCATCGGCCTGCAACGCATCGAGCATCCGTTTCAGTACATCCACAGGCACTTGCTGACTGACGGCGAGATTTTCAAGACTGGGCAACAGTGTGGATTGCCGATCATGCGCGCGCGCAATATCTACCATCGCCTGCAACGCCAGCTGGTCGCGCATTAGACTACTTAAATGAAGATTATTCTTCTTCCATTTTAATTGCTCGGGGTTCTGGTGATAAAACGAAATACTGGCCCCAACCAGTAAAATAATCCAGCTCAGGTAAAGCCAGATCATGAACACCAGCGCGATTGCAAACCCGGAATAAATTGCAGTGTAACTTTTTGACCCACTGACAAAAGAAGTAAACAGCATGCCGCTGGATTCCCACAGGGCCCCGGCGATAACAGCCCCGTACAGCGCCGAACGTATCTGTACCCTGGTATTCGGCACCAGCATGTAAATGAAGGTAAATGCCGCGATGATCAACACGTAGGGCAGCAGATTGCCCAGCAGATGTATCAACCCGCTCATATACGGCAAGCTGTTTAACACTTCGACTATATGATGACTGCCCAACGAGGCGGTAATACCGACCGCCGAAAATACCAGCACCGGGCCTACCATGATGACACTCAGATAATCGCTGAAGCGCTGCATCAGGCTGCGACTGCTGTGTAAGTGCCAGGTATGGTTAAACGCGGCCTCAATTTTTTGAATCAGCGAAATCGTGGTGTACAGCAACAGCACCAGGCCGAGCGCGCCGAGCACACCGATTTTCATGTTATCGACGAAACCCACGACGAGCGCACTCAGTTCGGCGCTTTGCTCGCCCATGGGCGCGAGAATACGCGCCAGGGCCGGCTCCAGCTGACCGTGGACGCCAAAACCTTTTAACACCGAAATACTCACCGCCAGTAACGGCACCAGTGCTAACAGCGTGGTATACACCAGGCTCATCGCATGCAGGGTAATCATGCCCCCCATCAGGTCGCGACCGACCATGAAAACTATCTGCAGAAATTGTCGCCAGGCGGAGCGCTCGGTCCCGGTATCACAAGCGTTATAACTCCAGATGTACTGATTTATTTGCTGCCGCATCCGTATCTCAGCCAGTGAAGGCTTCCCTGGAGTTCAGGTATTCGACCTCGGCAGCCGTACTGACACGCCCCAACACGGCATTGCGATGCGGAAAGCGTCCGTAAGTTTCGATGATCGCATGGTGATGACGGGCAAAACGCAGGTTGGCTTCCATACCCGCTTGATCAAACAATTCCAGTGCCAGTTCCTGGTCGGCAATATCTTCACTGTGCATGAAGGGCATATACAAAAAAGCCTGCTGTTCGACAGGAAGCATCCTGGCAAAACCTTTTTCGATAGCGACCCTGGCCACATCGCGGGACCGGGCCTCGGTTGCAAAGCTAAGCGCACTGCCGCGATAAATGTTCAACGGAAACTGGTCCAGAATGATAACCAGCGCCAGGCAGCCTTCGGCAGTTTCCATCCAGTGATCAAGTTCACCCCGACCTGCCTGTTTCAGGGTCTCCTCGAAACGCTCGCATAACATACGGTCGAACTCCGGGGTCGAGTTGAACCAGAGTTTGCGAACCTCATCGGCGAACCAGAAATCGATAATCTTCTGTGGCATGAATATCTCAGTGTTCAGGTCATGTTAACAGTCTTTGCGGAGGGCTTCGACTTGCCCGCGCAAGCGCCGTTGCAACTGCTTGCGACCCTCGGCACCAGTCTCGCGTTCGAGCAGTTCCCAGTTACGATTCTGTATTGCTTTCTCGATTAAAAGAGTGCCCGGGTCGTCGCAAGAGCGCGCAATACAATGCATAACATACTTCTGCAAGCTCACAAAGCTAGGGCCCGCCCACCGGGATGTCGGCTGCCACCTCGAATGGGCCTACAGCCGTGAGTGTACCGCGCAGTCCGCGATAAATTCGGTAGCCCGCGATATTGGCGGTGCCGAAGTCCGGATGGATCGCATTCTCTACATCCGCCGACCACATCAGCTTCACCTTGGCGTTTTCATCGCTGCGGATGAAGAAGTCAACGTCAGGCGGGCAGTCAGGGATGTCATAACCGGCCTGGTACCACGAACAGGGCGTGCTCCGTGTGCTCCACAATCGCCTGCTCGCCCTGGGCCAGGTCTGCCTTGGTGGCGTCCGTTGCCCACTGCCACGGATCCTGCGGCTGTGCGCCCGGGCCGCCGGTCCTCGGCACCCGAACCGGCAACGTACGTATACACCAGCTTGGCCTTTTCGCCTGGAGCCGGCGTGTAGGGCCCGTAGACCTGTGCATTCGTCCACAACCCCACCTCAGTCGGATTGTCCGTCGCAGCATTGGCCATTAACGCGTCGAGGACCTCCGCGGGGGTATTCCCCTCGGCGGTCGGTTCGTCGAAGTCCGCGACCCCGCGCATCTCCCACCGGTTCTGATAGGCCGGCTGGTCTCCCGTGGGCTCCACATACCCGGCCACTGCGTCTGCCGCGTTATACGAGTGCATGCCCGCACTGGCCGCGTCCACCACCGGCGCGATGCCCACGAACTGGAAGGACGTCATCTGGTCGTTGGGCACCGACATCTCCCTCTGACCCGACCCTTCAGGTTCTTGTTCCACGGCTCGCCCGTGTCGTCATAGGTCGTGAACGGGCTGTTGCCGTCGAACTGGTAACTCAGCTTGAGGCCCTTCGCCCGGGACGCGCTGATGTAGACGGGTCCACCTGCGCCGCCGTCCACGTAGTTGCCCGCCTCGGTGTATTTGAACCAGTCGTCTCGCGAGTTGTCGTGCAGCGTCCACCAGCGCGTGGTGATCATTCGCTCGCCGAACTCGCTGATCGACCACGTGGCCACCAGCGGGATGTACAGATCGTCGGCCGTCGACGTCCCCGTGTTCTCCATCTCCATTTGCACCATCATGAAGTCATCGAAGTCCGGGTGGGTCCACGTGCGTAACTTGCGCGTGATGGTGAGGCCGTGACGGTCTACCCGATACTTGCTGATCACGATCTCGTCAGCCTCTGTCGTCTCCGTGTACCTCCCGGGACGCCAGTTCCACACCTTGCGTGGAGGTTCCACGGCCGTCTCGGCGGGGATCAGGGCCCCCGGCCAGTAGTTGCTGACCGACATGAAGGTATCACCCCGCTCCTGCTCCCCACTGCGTGGTCTGGCCCAGGGCGGCCTCCGAACCTGCAGAGGGGTCATACACGAGGTCCACGATGTCCTCGCTCTTACTGCGTGGCCCGGACCAGGACATGTTGATGGTCGCCCCGCTCCGGGACAACACCCAGATGCCCTGCCCGATCGTGGTCACCGTTTCGCCGGGTGTAATTTGAATGTGAGTTGCCACTGGGCAGCGCGTTCCACCCGAGTAAGACGCCGCCGTGTCCGGCTCACCCGTCATTCCGGAACCGATGTTCCAGCCCGCTATGCTGCCCGAGCTGTAAGCACTGAAAATGAGCCACCCGCGTCCGCAACTGAGCCTTGGCGAGTTGTCCTGCACTCCGGCCTGCGCCCACGCATCGCCTTGCGGCAGAAACAGCAGCCCGGCGAAGAGGAGGCAGGTTACGATCTTGAAAGCCCGTATCATAGTGAAAGATCCTCCTTTTGAGCAGGGTCGGGGTATCCCCGCACCCGCCAGGGCCTGTCTCAGAAGCTTACCCTGAGCCCCACAGCAAGTTCCGCCGGGGCCTGCCCAGGTAGCGCGTAAGCTCGTTGTAGTCCCGTACGTGGCATAGTCCGCGTCATCCGGCCTGGGCGTGTTCATGCCCCACCGGACATAGTCGGCGTAGTTGAACGGAATCCGGCTGTCCTGCTGGTTGAACAGGTTGAGCACTTCGATGTACGCAATGGCGTCTCTGGATCCACTGCTGGCCAGCGTCTCTCCTGCAGGTCCGTCCAGGTGCGGATGGGCCGGTGACGGAACTCCGACTGCTTACCGGGCGGCGTGTAGCTGAGTGGATCACCGCTGGTAATGTGCCAGACCATGTTCGCCCGGATATCCGCAACCGGGAAGAAGTTCCTGATCCCCGGTCCGAACTCTCCCGGAGTCTCAAAAGTAGAGCGTCATAGACGACTGCACACGCTGGTCCGACCCCTTGGTATTGACCAGACTGCCGCCACCGTACGTGGGCTGCCAGTCACCGTGCATGGTCACAGGACACGTGGCATATGCATCCTGCACGTCCATAAACTCCATCACAGGAGCTTCCCAGATACCCTCGTAGTACGTGCCGTCCACAGTGACGCCGCCGATGTATCTGGACCGGTTGCGCCAATTGTTGTTGGCCGTATGTCCCCACTTCTCCTTGTCTGCTGCCGAGTCGTCGAGAGGCACATACTCTGTCCCGTTCCACTGCCAGGTGTAGAATTCCTGGTCATTGATGAGCGTGGAGTCGGGCCAGAACTGCGTGGAGTTGGACCCCACGTAGGCGTGCGTGGCCCAACCGAAGTTGATGGCCGCGTTGAAGGAGAAGTAGTGGCTGAACGGCTTCCTGACATTCGACTCGAATCCCTTCATGTCCTGGTAGGACCGGGGCTTGAGTCCCCAGACATACGTGGAGCCACGCGGATCTCTCCAGGGTCCCGGCTTCCGCTGCCCACCTTGGCAATCGCGCTCTTGAAGTAGGTCGCCACACCGGCAACGTAGTCGGCCGCGAAGTTCCAGTCTGCGCCCGCCTGGTACACCCGTGTCTTCTGATACTGGATATACGGGTTGGCCATCTGGTTCTGACCGTGGTTGCCCGCAAATGCGTCCCAGGCAATGTTCTGGTCAGGCCCGTTGGCCACCCAGCGCTCCCTGAAATAGCCCAGGAAGTCATACTGGTTCGTGTACAGACCGGCCGCGAAGTGGAAGGCCGACCGCTCCGTGATCGGGTGCGAAACGCCCATGCGCGGGCTGATCACGGTGGCCCACGTCGCGTCGATCGTCGGTGTTTTTTCTGCGTGCCAAGGCAGCATCCAGTGCGCCGGATACTGGAGCATCGACACATTGTAGAATTCGGTGTTGGTGTAGAAGGCGTCAAAGCGCACGCCCAGGTTCAACACCATGCCCTCAAACTCCATCTTGTCCTGGATATACCCAGAGAACTCGATTGGATTGAGGGGATCTTTCTCACCCGGTAGTTTCCCGGGCGTGTTCACGAAGTTGATATACCGCTTGGACGTCGTCGCGCTATCGTAATCGTAGTAGTAAAGGCCGTAGCGCGTGAAGTGCGCACCGGTCTTCACGAAGTGGCCCTTGGTCACCTGGCTGGACAGGTCGGCCTTGAAGAACAGGCGCTTCCTCTCGGCCAGGGTGACGTTCACCGATGTGGCAGGCCTGCACGTTGAAGAATCCGTCCAGGTCCTTGTCCGCAAGCGTGGGA
>CAWCBX010000223.1:0-8773 GCA_963793595.1 uncultured Gammaproteobacteria bacterium
GTGATCCGGTGCTCGCTAGCGTAGCCGCGATTTTATTACCGATATGTCCGGATTTACCCATTCCGGTTACCACTATTCGGCCGGCGCATTTTAAGATCAGCTCGCAGGCATCATGGAATCTCTGATCCAGTCTCCCGGTCAGGGCTGAAATTGCTTCCGCTTCGGTATTGAGTACCGCCAGGCCAAGCTCGATGAAGGCGTGTTTTGTCATAGTCATCTCACGACGGCCTCATAATACAAATATAGCTGGTAAATGACAAAAGCCGTGAGCAGGACAACTCCCTTGCTACGAGTCAGGTGGCGGGGTACAGCGGTCGGGAAACGCGACATCAATATCAGCATCAAGGTCAGCCCGATCACGACCGATAAATCGCGCGTGCGCGCGGCCGCATCGATATTAAAGTTAGTCAGTAACGCTGGCAGCCCGATTACTGCGAGCGAATTAAACAGGTTCGAACCGATGACGTTACCGATAGCGAGATCCGGTTTGCCTTTGCGCAGACTCGCTATTGATGCCGCGAGCTCGGGAAGGCTGGTACCCAGCGCCACCACCGTGAGGCCGATGATCAACTCACTGACACCCAGGGCCAGGGCGATGCCGGTAGCCCCCCAGACCAGCAACTTGGAACTGCCGACCAGCACCAGTAGTCCCAGCGCCAACCAGCCGATGGCCGCGGGCATCTTCATGGCAGGAATCATCTCCTCGCTCTCGTGTTCCTCCCTGGCATACTGGGCCGGATGCCTGCGATGTTCACGTATCAGGTGGAAGAGGCACAGTACCAACAGGCCCAGCAGGGCGAAACCATCGACAATATCCAGCGATAAGTCGAAGAGGCTCCATGCCATTACTAGCGTGGCCAGTACCAGCAGATGGATATTCGTTTTTAAACAGGTGTGTCGCAACCGGGATTGGCACGAGGATGGCGGTGACACCAAGGATTAATCCTATGTTGGCAATATTGGAGCCGAGTGCGTTGCCTATGGCGAGATCGGGTGTATCCTGCATAACCGAAATGATAGAGACGACAATCTCCGGCGCTGAAGTACCGAAGCCCACAATAGTAATGCCGATGATCATAATCGACACCCCCAGCAGGCGAGCCAGGGCCGCGGCGCCTTCGACAAATTTGTCAGCGCTCCAGATAAGCAGCGCCAACCCTGCGAAGATGGCGGCGATGTAGCTAAGCATGCTCAAGACGTGGTCAATATAATCGTCAGAAATCGGCAGTAGAGGTGAACAGCCCGACGCGTAAATCGCGGGCGTTATAGATTTCCCTGCCATCGACCTCCATCACGGCGTCACCGATACCCATCACCAGCTTGCGCATGATCACTCGTTTAATATCGATTCGATAAGTGACCCGTTTGGCTTGCGGTAAAACTTGTCCGAAATACTTGACTTCGCCGGCGCCGAGGGCGCGACCGTGTCCAGGGCCGCCTTTCCAGCCCAGATAAAAACCGATCAATTGCCACATCGCGTCCAGGCCGAGGCAGCCGGGCATCACCGGGTCGGTTTCAAAATGGCATTTGAAGAACCAGAGATCAGGATTAACATCGAGCTCTGCAATTATTTCTCCTTTTTCATATTTACCACCTACTTCATCGATGTTTGTGATACGGTCGAACATCAACATCGGCGGCAGGGGTAATAACGCGTTGCCGGGTCCGAACAGTTCGCCTTTACCGCAGGCGATGAGTTCATCATAGCTAAAGCTATGTCGATCGGTTAAGGGTCTGGACATACAATTAGTGTTATTAGTTTGAGGAAACGAACACTAACGATTATGCGCCAATTTTGCCAGTAATTCATGGTAATGACGCGTAATTGACGAGTTCAACATTCACTTGGAACGTTTTAGAGGATAAACTCCGCGTGAATTTATCGTTGACTGGCGATTTTGAGTCAGCTTCTGTTCAGCCTGATTAAGGAAGATATGCGATTATGATTAAGGTTTCGTCAGTATTGATCAGCCTGAGCGCTTTGCTCTGCGCCAGTTTCGGGCTTTATGCGCAGGACAAGCTCGACCTTGCGCAAGCCATCGAACTGGCAATGGCACATGATCCGCGGATCGAAGAAAAAGAGGCCTTTGTGCGCAAGGCGCGGGGCTTGTTGCAGGAAGCCGACGGAGGGGACGGATTACGTTACTCGGTAGACAGTTTTCTTGCCTTGTCTACGGGTGTGGACGGTGGTTTTTACGAGGGTGGCGAAGATTCCTGTAGCGGTGAGTGTAAACCGCGTGATGACCAGTATGATTTCGACGATGGCCTGTCGCTGTGGGGTAGCCTGAAGTTCAGCATCATAAAACCGCTGACAACCTTCGGTCGCATCGAGAGTTACCAGAAAGCTGCACAAAGTAACGTTCTGATCAAGCAGCAGGACGTTACCCTGCAACGTGATGAGGTCGGCCTGCAGGTGGTCAAGGCTTATTATGGCTACCTGACTGCGCGCGATAGCGGTTTGTTACTCAAAGATGTGCGCAAGCGCCTGGCGAGTGCGCTCGACCAGGTTGAACAATGGTTAGATGACGACTCTGGCAAGGCTACTTTATCCGACAGGTACGCGCTTGAGTCAGGGCTTGGTCTAATCGATAACTTTCTCGCCGAGGCGAATGCCCTGGAGGAAATTGCGATGGCCGGTCTCAAGTTATTGACTGGTCGAACTGAAGATGTCATCGAGCTCGCCGATCAGCGCCTGCAGCCGTTGCAATTACCGCCGGAAAGCCTGCAGGAATGGATTGACCTGGCGCGAGCGAATCGGGTTGAGCTGAAACAGGTTGAAGCAGGCCTTAACGCGCGCCGCGCGCTGGTGGAGGCCAACCGGGCAACCAAAAGGCCGATTGTTTATGCGGGCGTCGCCGGGTCGCTGGCTTATGCGCCGGAACGTGATTCGCTGGATAATCCGTATATATATGACCCTTTTAATCACGCGGCTATGTCGCCATTACTCGGTATGCGATGGGAATGGGAGCAGGGCAGGCAGCCTGCACAGGTAGTGCAGGCGCAGGCTGAACTGGATGCACTGGTGCATAAGGCGTCATTTGCGCGCATGGGCATCCCGTTCCAGGTACGCGAACAATATCTCTCGATGCAGGCCAAGTATAAGTCCGTCGATTCTATGCGCAAAAGTTCCAAGTCCGCGAGGCGCTGGATGATAGCGGCCTACTCCGATTTCGAGGCGGGACTCGAGGAAGCCGATGAAATAATCAATGCATTACAGGCATATGTACTCTCGTATGCGGAATATTTACGTTCGGTGAATGATTTCAATAACCATGTGTCAAAACTGAAAAGTGTGAGTGGGGTATTTCAGTGAAAAATATAATTGTCGGTTTGATCCTGCTGGTTACCTTCCCTGCGATGGCGGCAACCGGGCCCGAGCAGTTGGTCAGGAAAACGGTAGAGAGCGTGGTGGATGAGCTCAGGGCGAATATGGGTACCTTTAAAAGTGACCCGCAAAAGGTCTATAAAATGGTCGACGAACTGGTGTTACCCCATTTTGATTTCGTGGCGATGACTGATCTGGCTTTAGGGTCATATAAAGATGAAGTCGGCACGGATCAGAAACCGGCGATAGTTAGCCAGTTTCGCCAGTTACTGGTGCGCACCTACAGTTCGGCACTGTTCGAGTATACCGACCAGGAATTGATTTTCCTGCCAATGGAAGGTACCGAGGCTGAAGGCCTGGTTACCGTCAGGATCGAGATCGAGCAGGCGGGTGGATTTCCAATCCCGATCAATTACACTTTGCGTCTCGGAGACGATGGCTGGAAGGTGTTTGATGTCAGTGTTGATGAAGTCAGCCTGGTGACCAATTACCGTTCGAGCTTCGCGCGCGCGATCAAAAAGAATGGCGTTGACGGGTTGATCAAAACCCTGCAGGAGCGCAACCAGGAATAGTGGAATCGAGTTTTTTCACCTAATCAAGACGCGCGCATGGCGATTCTGCAAAGGGCAGATATTTAATGACTGCCTCACCCACATTACGGATTTTTCCTGTTAGAATGTCCGCCCCTATTTGCGTTGGCTTTGCATGAATAAGTTGATCATCAACGGCGGTTTACCACTGTCAGGAGAGGTGCGCATCTCCGGTTCCAAGAATGCGGTACTGCCAATTCTTGCGGGCACCTTACTGGCGGATAGTCCTGTAATAATCCGTAATGTACCGCATTTGCATGACGTCACCACCACCATGGAACTGCTCGGTCGCATGGGAGTGTCGCTGACTATCGGTGAGAAAATGAGTATCGAGATAGATCCGACGACACTGGAAAACACCTTTGCCCCTTACGAACTTGTTAAAACCATGCGCGCGTCGATCCTGGTGCTCGGACCGCTATTGGCCCACTATGGCGAAGCCGAGGTGTCACTGCCCGGCGGTTGTGCAATTGGTGCGCGTCCGGTCGATATGCATCTGAGCGGTCTCGAGGCCATGGGCGCGAATATCGAAGTCGAACAGGGCTATATCAAGGCGCGTTGTGATCGACTTGAAAGGGGCACGTATCGTAATGGATCAGGTTACAGTAACGGGTACCGAGAATCTGATGATGGCGGCTGCACTGGCCGACGGCACCACGGTTATCGAAAATGCGGCGCGCGAACCCGAGGTAGTAGACCTCGCCGATTTTATTAACGCTATGGGTGGGCGGATCGAGGATGCCGGTACCGATACGATCACCATTCACGGTGTCAAAAATCTGCGTGGCTGCGACTATTCGGTGTTGCCAGATCGCATCGAAACAGGTACCTACCTGGTGGCGGCGGCGATTACCGGCGGTAAGGTATTGATCAAGCACACCGATCCGCGTCTGCTAGACGCGGTGCTAGCCAAACTCGAAGAAGCTGGCGCCTTAATCGATATCGGTGATGACTGGATTGAACTCGATATGGAGGGGCGCAAGCCACGCTCGGTCAATATCAGAACCGCTCCCTATCCCGGGTTCCCGACCGATATGCAGGCACAGTTTTGTGCATTAAACGCGATCGCCGAGGGTACCGGTTCGGTTACCGAGACCGTGTTTGAAAATCGTTTCATGCACATCCAGGAATTTGTGCGCCTCGGCGCAAACGTTCACCTCGAAGGCAACACGGTAATTATCAAGGGCGTTGAAGTGCTTAACGGGGCGCAGGTAATGGCAACCGATTTACGCGCCTCGGCCAGCCTGATTCTGGCAGGACTGGTGGCAAAGGGAGAGACCGTGGTGGATCGTATTTACCATATCGACCGGGGCTATGATCACATCGAAGAAAAACTTGCCGGCCTGGGTGCCCGGATCCAGCGCGTTCCCAACTGATCGATCATGTCCAGCGAGTTAACCATTGCACTTGCCAAGGGTAGGGTTCTTGATGAAACGCTACCCCTGCTGGCGCGCGCCGGAATAGAACCCACTGACGACTTGTCCATTAGTCGCAAGCTGGTGTTCGCCACCAATCATGACCATATCAAGCTGGTGTTAATCCGTTCCGCGGATGTACCCACCTACGTTCAATATGGCGCGGCTGATCTCGGCGTAGCGGGTAAGGACGTGCTCGCCGAGCATGGTGGTGAGGGTTTGTACGAGCGCGTCGATTTGAAAATTGCGCCCTGCAGGATGATGACCGCCGGTTATGCCGACAGGCCATTGCCACGCACGCGTCTCAAGGTGGCGACCAAATACCCGCGAATTACCCGTGAGTTTTTTCTGGACCAGGGGCGGCAGGTGGAGTTGATCAAGCTTTACGGTTCAATGGAGCTGGCCCCGGTGGTCGGACTCGCTGATATCATCGTCGACCTGGTCGATACCGGTAATACCTTGAAGGCGAATGGTTTGACCCCGCTCGAACACATCATGGATATCAGTTCACGCCTGATCATCAACCGGGCTTCGCTGAAGATGAAAAATCAGCCGATCAAGAATCTTGTGGAAATTATCGAAGCGGCGGTGGAATAATTTGAACATCAACCGTCTTGATAGCAGTGATAGTGAGTTTCAGCTTGAGCTGGGTAAACTTCTCGCCTGGGAGTCAGTTTCAGACGATGCAGTCTTCACTAGCGTAAACGAAATTTTGCAGGCGGTTAAAAGTCGTGGCGATAGTGCTTTGCTCGAGTACAGCCAGCGTTTCGACGGCCTCGACGCTGCCTCGGTGGCTGATCTGGAAATACCGGCAAGCCGCTTACAGCAAGCTTATCAGCATATACCCGCTGCGGAGCGTGATGCGCTTGAACAGGCAGCACAGAGAATCCGGGCATATGCCGAGCATCAGAAACTGGAGTCGTGGGAGTATACCGAGGCTGACGGTACGCTGCTCGGGCAGCAGATTACCCCTCTGGATCGAGTCGGGCTTTATGTTCCGGGCGGCAAGGCGGCTTATCCTTCCTCGGTACTGATGAACGCAATCCCGGCGGTGGTGGCCGGAGTAGGTGAGTTGATCATGGTGGTGCCAACCCCGCAGGGAGTGGTCAATGAAATGGTACTGGCCGCGGCGCATATCGCCGGCGTCAACCGGGTATTTACGATTGGCGGAGCCCAGGCGGTGGCGGCACTCGCCTATGGCACCGCGACGGTACCGGCCGTCGACAAGATCGTCGGGCCTGGCAACATCTATGTCGCCACCGCAAAACGAATGGTGTTTGGAACGGTGGGTATCGATATGATCGCCGGTCCATCCGAGATACTGGTTATCTGTGATGGCAATACCGATCCGGACTGGATTGCAATGGATCTGTTTTCACAGGCCGAGCATGATGAAGATGCCCAGGCTATTCTGCTTTCTCCAGACAGTAAATTTCTCGATCGGGTCGAGGCAAGTATCGAGCGTTTGATCGAGGAAATGCCACGTAAGCAGATTATCGATCAGTCGATGAGCGAGCGTGGTGCATTAATCAAGGTCGGGAATCTGGCCGAGGCGATAGATGTGGCCAATTACATCGCGCCGGAGCACCTTGAGCTGTCGGTCGAGAATGCCCAACAGGTGGCCAAATCGATTCGTCATGCCGGAGCGATTTTTCTGGGTCGTTACACCGCAGAAGCCCTGGGTGACTATTGTGCCGGTCCCAATCATGTCTTGCCAACCTCGCGTACCGCCCGTTTCTCGTCACCACTAGGGGTTTACGATTTTCAAAAGCGTTCCAGCCTGATCGGATGTTCTGCACAGGGTGCTGCCGAACTCGGTAAGATAGCCTCGACGCTGGCGCGCGGTGAGGGTCTGGTGGCGCACGCACGCTCTGCTGAAAATCGTATCAAGTGAATCCGCCCTAAGGCGGATTCATCCCGGAAAACGCGTCAGCGTTTATCCGGGATCTAGCAATAGCCTCGCGATATATGATTCCCGCCGGGCCGCCCAGGCTTGCGCACACTACTGCCCAGAATAAAATGCCCTGATAGTGAGTGGCTACCTTGGGAGTAAGTCCGCAAAAGGCGCTCCCAAACGGCAAAAAACGCCGTTTGGTCCATCCATGGAATCGCTTGGAGCTCGGCATCCATGCCTCGCTACACTTTTGCGGACTTACTCCCAAGGTAGCCTTTGGGCGCCGGTGAACTAGCGATCAGTTGAAACCTCAGTCTGACCCCGATTATTTTTAAATTTTATCGTTGATGACCAGTTCAAGCGTTTCACTGAAATCTGCAGGAATCGAGTCTGACAGCTGTTCGTAATCTCCCGGCTGTCTCGCGGGATTCCCGGAGACTGATATCCTGGCCCCTGCTATTACATTTCCAGCGCTGGAAATTGTTTTGCTTGGAATCATCGCATGACTATCATTTAATGCTATTTCAAACGGCAGTTCGCCTACTGTTTTACGCACCACGGCAAGTGGCGGGCCAGGGTTTTCCGCTGCGCGCACGAAGACAAAAACTGTGGCATTGGGTGGTAGGTCTTTTTGCAGAGCTGGATTCAGCGATACCTTCAGCTTTAAGCCTGTAGATTCAGTTGCACCTGCCTGGCCACTGTCCTCATTAATCTTGTAGTCTTGAAAATTGATTGAGGAAGAACTGTTCTGACTGAAAGAATCAATCCGCGGCAATGGTTGCCAGCTACCTGTATAACCCAGGTCTTTGGCCTTTTCGAATGCCGCCTCCGCCTCTTCGAGGCGATTCAGGTGGTAATAAGATTTTGACAGTAATACCCATCCATCGACATCGTCCGGCTGCGCTTCCAGGCGTTGTTTCAGGCCAACCAGTAATACGTCGACCGGTTCAATGTCAGTCGCCGAATCCTGCTTGCCCGGGGATGGTGGTGACGGGTGGGGTAGCCTTGAATTCACTCATTAAATCGCGTTCAACAGGATTGGATAACCGGGTAGTCGCGAAATAGGTAACCACTGCGGTCAGCGTCATCGCAACGAGTATCGCTATGAGTAACTTTATCGATGTTATTAACTTTAATGAAGACATGGTATTTAACGGATTATGCTTGTTTGATGTTGTGAACAGGAGCTGGCTCTGCAAAATTACAATTGTAGGCTTCGTGCTTTCTATATCGACCTGATGATTGATGTCGTTTGTGTACGGCCAAATGTTGGTCGCTAAATCGATTCGCCGATGATTCTATATCAATCAAAATTTCTATCACTAACTCGGTGACAACCGCTGCCGGCGCAATTCCTGTTTTGTGCGACTGTACCATTTTCGCCACCAATGTGATCGCCTTTGCGTTCGAAATCATTCGCATGACAAGCAGCGCAGAAAGGCTGGTACTGGGTAAAAGGCCAGGGAACAGTGCCACTGATAACAGGGCCGTGACAGGCGGTACAACCTGGATCCACGCGGTGATTGCCCGGGTAGTTCCCTCCAGGACT
>CAWCBX010000224.1:0-15501 GCA_963793595.1 uncultured Gammaproteobacteria bacterium
GTGCAAGGGGGTACCGGTGTGGCTACCGACAATTACGGCTTCGTTTCGAACTCTGCTTTTGTTGTTACCAGCGAGGGTGTCATTGTATTTGACACCCTCGGAACGCCAGCCCTGGGCGCACAGCTTCTCAAGGCTATTCGATCGGTCACCGCAGCACCGATTAAAACTATTTACATCAGTCATTACCACGCTGACCATATGTATGGCACCCAGGCTTTTTCCGAAACTGGCGCCGAAATTGTCACTTCGGACGGCGCCAAGCGATACCTGGAGGGAGAGGTAGCGGAACAGCGTCTGCTCGAACGCAGGATCAGTCTGAGTCCCTGGGTAGATGGCGATACCCGCATTGTCGAACCAGACCGCTACGTGCAGGGGGAGGAGCGGTTCACGCTCGGTGGTGTCGATATTCGCGTCGTCGATGTGGGCAGCGCCCACTCCGAGGGCGACCTGATTCTATATGTTGAAAATGACGGCGTGCTGTTTTCGGGCGATATCATTTTCGAGGGCCGTATTCCGTTTCTGGGCACTTCCAGTTCTGCCGACTGGCTGGCCGTGTTAAGCGAGATGGAACAGGCGGACGTCAGGGCAATCGTTCCAGGGCATGGCAAGTCAGCGAAGAATCCGCAGCAAATCGTATCGCTGACCAAAAATTATCTGTCCTTTGTGCGCGATTCAATGAAACAGGCGGTCGATGACTGGGTTCCGTTCGACCAGGCTTACGAGGAGGTCGACTGGGGTGATTTTATCGAGTACCCGGCCTTCCTCGAGGCCAATCGACGCAATGCTTACGGAATTTATCTGTCGCTGGAACAGGAATCGATGCAATCCCAGTAGGCCTGTAGACTCCTGCCATACTCCGCCTGGCTTCATACCAGCATTTCCCAAACGACTGGCAGAATTGAGGCAACCAGCAGCAGCGCCATACAGAGATTAAAAATCCTGAGGTGCTTTGGATCCCGGAGAAAATGCTGCAGTCCTGCACCGAATACCAGCCAGATTCCCGCGCAGGGAATCGTAATGATCATGAAGGTCACGCAGATGACCATTACCTGGATGAAAAAATTGTCGTCGAGCGTGGTATAGGCTGCCAGGGCACTGCTGCCCATGATCCAGGCCTTTGGATTGATCCATTGAAATGCCGCCGATTGCCAGAAGTTGATCGGTTTTGACTGTCTGACTTTGGCGGCACCACTGCCTGCGTTGGCGATTTTCCATGCCAGGAATAGCAGGTAGATGACACCTATAATCTTGATGACTTCGTGCAGTATTGGGTAGAGCTGGAACAGGGCACCGAAACCCAGCCCGATTAAGGCCAGCATGACCGGGAAACCGATACAGATTCCGAGCAGGTGCGGCACACCTCGACGAACGCCAAAATTTAATCCGGTCGTGGTTAACATCACGTTGTTGGGTCCGGGTGTAATCGCGGCGATCACCCCGAACAGGACAAACGAAATAAACAATTCCAGTTCGATAAGTTACACCTTTATCAGTCTTTTCTGAAGGTCATCATGTTCCATGTATGGTAGCGCGTTTGCCATTGCACTACCCCAAAGCAAGGGCTTGAACCTGCGTTCCTGTCGGGCTTGAACCGAAAAGCACATGGTGCGCAACCAGGTTAAGTCATAACTCGAAAAATGTGCATCACCCCAGTCGACGCTGATGTTGTAAACTTCGTAACTGCAACTTTTTAGTCGCAACCGGGAGGGTTTGTCAGTCATTTTGATGTGTCTTAACGCGGTTTGCGTGTCTCCACACTGCACGCAATTGCAGGCTTCGAGAAGCCAGATTGCCGGATAGCGACTGATGTGCGCGTCCTGCCGACAATTTTGAGGGAAGTATTATCCTGTTCGAGGTAGCTGACTTGATAACGCGGATTTGATACTGGCATTTCGCTGGAAAATCTTGATGACCGGTAAATCATTCATCATTGCTGATACAAAGGCAATTCGATTTTTCGATCAATCAGGATAGACTTCGCGGTTATTCCATTTACCAGAGAAGAGCCTGTGTCAGTCAGTCACGAACTACTCGATGTCGTCGACAAAGATGACAATGTCATCTCGGTCAAGACTCGTGGTGAAATTCATGCCCGGGGCTTGATGCACCGCGCGGTTCATATCCTCGTCTTTAATAGCGACGGCGAGCTGTTTCTGCAGAAACGTTCACTCAGTAAGGACGAGCAGCCCGGGAAATGGGATTCTTCGGCGGCGGGTCATGTCGATAGCGGTGAGGATTACCATGATTGCGCGTGTCGTGAAATCGCTGAAGAACTGGGAATCCGGGTTGAGCAGTCCCTCGAACAGCTGTTCAAGTTGCCGGCCTCACTGCTCACCGGTAACGAGCATTGCATGGTATATCGTTATAGTCACGATGGTCCGATGGTGCTGCACGCGGACGAAATTGACGATGGACAATGGATTAGCCCCGGGGCCATGGATCAGCGAGTAGCGGGTAATGACCCGAGTCTGACCGAATCAGTCTGCCTGATATGGAAGGCGTATCGAGATTTGGATCACCAACCCGTATAAACAGGCTTAACAATCCCTGTTTTAAATTCAGCTATACAAATAGTCGCCCCGGCGTTTTAATAACACCCCGATAACTACACGGTAGCAGGTGGTGTCATGTCAAAAATTGCTCTTATCGTTGGCGCTGGAAGTGGTAATAGTGCAGCCTTTGCGCGCGCACTCGCGGCAGACGATTACAAGGTTGTGCTGGCCGCGCGAAATGTCGCCAAACTCGATTCGCTATGCTCGCAGATCGGTGCGCATGCGATCAGTTGTGACGCGACCTCCGTGGATTCGGTGAAGGATTTGTTCGCGTCGCTGGAGCAGGACGTGGGTACCGCCGATGTCGTACTCTACAATGCCAGCGCCTATACCGCCGGTTCGATTACCGTGCTTGATCCGGAACTGGTGCTGGATTCACTGATGCAGACTGCTTACGGTGCTTTCCTGGTTGCACAACAGGCTGTGATCGGTATGCAGCGACTCGGTGGTGGCGCGCTTTTTTTCACCGGTGCTACCGCGAGCATCAAAGGCTTTCCGAATTTCGCACCTTTTGCCATGGGCAAGTTTGCCTTGCGCGGCCTGGCGCAAAGCCTGGCACGTGAACTCGGGCCCGAAAATATTCACGTGGCGCATTTTATCATCGACGGAGGAATCGCTTCCCCGGGTCGGGATCTGAATGCCAAAGATGCGATGAGCAATGCGAATGATGCCGAGCTCGAGCCTGACGCCATCGCGCAGACCTACATGGCGCTGTTGAATCAGCATCGTAGCGCGTGGACACATGAAATTGATTTACGCCCCTGGGTGGAGAGTTTTTAGGTTTTGCAACCTGTCGATTACCTGTCCCCCGATGTGCCGCAGCAGTTGCCCTGGCACGATGTGCCATTGATCGTGGCCACCGACGAATCTGTCGCTGAATACGGCTATCTCGTTGAAAATCCGGAAGATTTCGAAATCGAGATCGTGCAGTGGCCGGCTCAGGGCTGGCGCCCGGTCGATGCCGGTACCGGTGATGAGGGCGGCGTTGTCGAAGGTGTTTTTCACAGCGAGTGGAAGGGGGATTTTCTGCATGGCCGCAACGACGCGGTTAATGGTCAATATATCCTGGGCTGGTCTGATAATCCGGGTAGCGCGAATGCGGACACAGCAACTACCGAGCCTGAGCGAGTGCTGTTATGGCATTTGAACTACCATCCCGATGGTGGGCAGTTGTTTTACCCGATGGATAAGCAGCCATTTGTAGTGCCGGTGGCGTTGCCGGGTGATGATCTCAGACTCGAAGACATCGTCGCATTCTGGTGTGATGGTAGCCGCGGCCTGTATATTCATCCGGGTATCTGGCATGAAGGTGTTTTCCCGGCGACAGCGTCACAGTCGTTTCTCGATCGCCAGGGCAAGGTGCATGCGCGCGTGAGTTGCAATGTCGCGCAGGAATTCGGTGTTTTTCTGAACGTGGCTTTGCAGTTGGCTACTTTTTGACCAGGCTGATCTGACGTCCGACCCAGTCGGGTAGTTCCTTCACTTCGGCAGCTTGCAGGCTCGCCTGAATCTCGTCCGGCATCTCCATGGTGCGCCCCTCACGGGTGTTGTAGTGCAGGGTCATGAATTCCGCAGTGGCGCAGAGTTCACCGGCGACCAGCATTCGATGGGCGAACCATATTTTTTTGGCATCGCTGCCGAGCATCAGGGTTTCGATCTCCATGGTTGCCGGTGCGCGCACGTCGTTAAGATAACGTAAATGGGTTTCTACGGTGTAAATGGCGCAGCCGGTTGCGTCGAAATAATCACTGCCGATGCCAAAATGGTCCTGCATGACCCAGGTGGTGTTGCTAAACGGAACCAGGTAGTAGGCCTCGTTGAGGTGACCGTATAGATCCAGCCAGCTGTCCTGTAGTGGTTCGGAATGAAGTCTTAATACCGTCATGGCATTGTCCCCTGCGCAAAGAATCCGCTGAGTATAACCGATCAACTCGCGGTTGAAAGTCGCGGCCGGCATCACGATATAGTGATATTCTCAAAAGCGTTCTGATAGTAGAATCGCGCGATGCCATCCATAGTCAATATCAAGGGCCTGTCCAAGGTTTACAATAGCGGGCATCAGGCACTGAGTTCCGTCGACCTCGACATCAACGAGGCCGAAATACTGGCCTTGCTCGGCCCCAACGGCGCCGGCAAAACCACGCTGATTTCGATTATCTGTGGCATCGTCTCGGCTAGCTCCGGCTCGGTAACGGTGGCCGGACACGATATCATCGATGACTATCGAGTAACGCGGGACCTGATCGGACTGGTGCCGCAGGAGTTAACCCTCGGCGCCTTCGATACCGTCTGGAATACCGTCAATTTCAGCCGCGGCCTGTTCGGTAAGAAATCCAACCCGGCCTATCTGGAACAATTGCTCAAGGACTTGTCCTTGTGGGATAAGCGTGACAGCGAGTTGCGCGAACTCTCGGGTGGCATGAAGCGCCGCGTGCTGATTGCGAAGGCCTTGTCGCATGAGCCGCGTATCCTGTTCCTTGACGAACCGACCGCCGGTGTCGATGTCGAGTTACGCCAGGATATGTGGAAAATGGTGCGGCGGCTTAACGAGTCCGGGGTCACCATCATACTGACCACGCATTACATTGAGGAAGCGGAAGAGATTGCCGATCGGGTTGGCATCATTAACCAGGGGCGATTGCTGCTGGTTGACGACAAGCAGAACCTGATGCAAAAGCTCGGTAAGAAGCAATTGTTGATCGAACTGAAGCAATCGATCGATGAACTCCCCGCATCACTTGCCGATTACAACCTGGAAACTTCAGCCGACGGGACACATCTGATCTATACCTATGACACCCGGGGTGAGCGGACCGGTATTACGTCCCTGCTGCAGGCCTTGCACGAAGCAGGGTTATCGTTGAAGGATCTGAAGTCCAGCCAGAGTTCACTGGAAGAGATTTTTGTCAGTTTGGTGAGTGTCAAATGATTAACTATCAGGCCATCAGGGTCATCTATAAATACGAGATGCTGCGCGCCTGGCATACCTTGCTGCAAACGATTGCATCGCCGGTTATTTCGACTTCGCTTTACTTCGTTGTGTTCGGTGCTGCCATCGGTTCCCGCATCGAACAGATCGAAGGGGTGTCGTATGCCGTGTTCATCGTTCCGGGGCTGGTCATGCTCTCCCTGTTGACGCAAAGCATCGCCAATGCTTCGTTCGGGATATTCTTTCCCAAGTTTACCGGTAGCATTTACGAGGTCATGTCGGCACCGATATCCTTTTTCGAAATCGTGGTCGGTTATGTCGGTGCAGCGGCGTCGAAATCGTTGATCCTGGGTACCATAATTCTGTTTACCGCGAATCTTTTCGTTGATTTACATATCGCTCATCCATTTATCATGGTGTTATTTCTGGTGCTAACCTGTATTTCTTTCGCCCTGTTTGGTTTCATAATAGGGCTCTGGGCGACTAATTTCGAAAAGCTGCAATTGATTCCAATGCTGGTGATTACGCCGCTGGTCTTTCTCGGCGGCAGTTTTTATTCGGTTAACATGCTGCCGCCTGCCTGGCAAACAGTGACCCTGTTTAATCCGGTGTTGTACCTGATCAGTGGGTTCCGCTGGAGTTTCTTCGAGGTGGCCGATGTCAGTGTCGGTGTCAGCCTGGCGATGGTCTGCCTGTTTCTGGTCGCTTGCCTGGTGCTGGTATGGTGGATGTTTAAAACCGGTTACCGCTTGAAACAGTAACTATTTTAGTGGCCTGGAAATGCCGGTGGAAGGATTGCTTTGGGGCCTGGTGATGTGCTTGCCGGAGGCTGCTGGCGAGTAGATTTTCTCAGGCCTGGAGTTAAAAAACCGGTGTGAATCGTTCGATCCACACCGGTAGAGCAAGTTTCTATTTCTGCCAGAAGTACTTGCCTGCTTCCACATTGACGTCGAAGCGAGTCAGGCCGATATCATTAAGCATATGGTCGCTCATCCTGACCAGCATGCGACGGTCGTTCGAGCGACGTACCCAGGTACGAACGATGTCGGTTGTTTGAGTTGTGAACCCTTCGACGCGTTCGATCACTGCAAAGGTTTTTGCCGAAATGTCCATATCATCGATGAGGTGGAATTGATTCGCTTTCAAAGTGCTCATGGTGTTGCTCCTGTATTTAGGCTGTCAGGTATAGTATCTGGCAGCGGTGTTAAGTTAATGTCGAGTATTATAGGTAGCAACGTCAATAGTAACAGATTCAGTTTATTTGAAATTCATACGTAACAGTTTTACATAACAGATTTTGCCTGAGATGACTTTTGAGAAGAAGTTCACGAGAAATTTGTGCGCTGCGTCACAGGCTTATTTCGATGGTTTTTCGGTAGCTTTTAGTTGATAGTATAACTAACTGAATTTATTGTAAAAATTAACAATAATCGGGCAGAGGAAGGAATCTGCTGCAAAGCCCGAAAAACGTTTTTTTTCGGGCTTTGAGAGAGGAATTCGAGCTTGAATCTGAACTGTACTGGTAGGTCAGTTTTTGGTTATATTTTTAGCACCGTGGAACCGGTGGTTTGACGGGCTTCGAGCTGGCGATGGGCCTCGCCGCAATCCGCCAGCGGCATGGTTTGATTGACACTAATTTGAACCTGGCCACTAGCGACAACCTCAAGCAGACGTTTGGCGCCTTCGTCCAGCAACGCGCGAGTTGAGATGTGCGTGGCCAGGGTGGGGCGCGTGACATACAACGATCCCTTGGCCGCCAGAATGCCCGGATTGAAGGCTTCGACCGGACCACTCGCGTTACCGTAGGTTGCGAGTACCCCGAACGGGCGTAACGAATCCAGCGAAGCGTCGAAGGTAGCTTTACCTATCGAATCATATGCTACGGCCGCGCCGACACCATCGGTAAGTTCGCGAACGCGGCTCGCGATATCTTCATCACGGTACAGAATGGTTTGGTGGCAGCCATTGTCCCTGGCGAGCTGGGCCTTTTCTTCCGAGCCAACACAACCAATTACGTTTGCGCCTAACAGGTTAGCCCATTGACATAGAATAAGGCCGACACCACCTGCGGCGGCGTAGACCAGTATATTGTCACCAGCTTTTACCGGGTAAGTTCTGAACAACAGGTAGTGCGCGGTGAGCCCTTTGAGCATCATCGCGGCGGCGGTTTCATCGCTGATCGAGTCGGGTAAGGAAACCAGCTTGCTCGCATCGATCAGGCGCGCTTGCGCATAGGCGCCGAGGGTCATGGGATAGGCAACCCGGTCTCCCGCATTGAGATCCGCGACACCTTCACCGACCGCATCGACCACTCCGACGCCTTCCATACCCAGCACCGCAGGCAGCTCACCGACCGGGTACATTCCGCTGCGGCCATAGACGTCAATATAGTTCAGACCACATGCTGACTGCTGCAGACGCACCTGGCCCGGGCCGGGATCGCCAACCTCTATGTCTTCCCATTTAAGTACTTCGGGGCCGCCGGTTGCATGAATTCGAATTGCCTTGGTCATATTGAATTACTCATATTTGATTGCTTATTGAAGAACACGACCTTGCCCGAAACCGGTCACCGGATCAAGCGGTGGCTGGTTTAAAACGCAAAGACAGGATAATTACGGCGATTACCAGGATAACCCCGCTAAGCTGTGTGGTGCTGAGGGTTTCGTTCAACACCAGTTGTGCCAGCAATATCGATACCACCGGTTCCAGGTTCAGTAGAAAGGCGGCACGGGCGGCGGGTAAGCGCGCCAGGGCTTCGAACTGGCTGAGGATGGCAACCAGGTAAAAGATGGTCGCCAGGCTTAAGGCCACGGTCCCCGTGGATGCGGCAGGTAGTGAAAGCTTGTCATTCATCATTGGCAATATGAGCAGCAGACCGAGTGCATTAATCCAGAAGGTCATCAGTAGGGGAGACATCGACGGTGCTACCCTGGCACCACAGATAAATGTGAAGGCTGCGCCACAACTGGCCAATGCGGCAAACAATATGCCATGTATATTGAGTGTCATTTCAGCGCCGGACAGTGCCAGGTAAAGACCGATAAAAGCGCCGCAGAACAAAGCAATCAACCCGAGCGAGGGCTTTAAATGGCGTGTAAAAATCGAGTACGCCAACACCAGCAACGGATAAAAGTAGAGAATCAATACTGCCAGGCTGACTGAAATTGATTCCACCGCCGTCAGGTAGCAGATCATCGCACCCGACCAGATAATACCTAGCGAGATCAAGGCGATGCGGTTTTCAGCTGCTACCTTGAAACTGTTTCGTTTAATCAGCAATAGTAAGCCGAACACCAGCGTCGATACCGCGAAACGCGCCAGCATCAGGGTTAACGCGTTACCACCGTCGGTGTAAAAGACCTTCGCCTGGGTGGTAATTGCGCCCAGGCCGCATGCGGTGAGCAGGGCGAAAACCATGCCGCTGTTACGTTTGGATAGATTGAACATAGCGCCAGCACTATAGCGGTACAGTTTCCTGCTTGCCAGACGCAATGCAATTGGATATGTTGCCGCCTTGTGAAAAACCCGGATAAAGATGATGGCGACTTTGCAACTACCCGATTCCCTGGTCAGTGTAGCCTGGCTGCGAGAGCACCTGGAGCACGATGACCTGATTATTTTCGATGCCAGCTGGCATATGCCGGCTACCGGCCGCGATGGGCTCAGGGAGTGGCAGCAGGAACATATACTCGGGGCAAGATTTTTCGATTTCGATGGCAGGATCTGTGACCCGGATTCGGATCTGCCCCATATGATGCCGAACGAGGAGCTATTTACTCGCGAACTCCAGTTGCTGGGGTTGAGGCAGGACAGTGTCGTCGTTGTCTATGACACGATGGGCATGTATGCGAGCCCGCGTGCCTGGTGGATGCTGCGTGCGATGGGTTGCGACAATGTAGCCTTACTCGATGGTGGCCTGGTGGCCTGGGACGAGGCCGAATACCCGATCGAGAGCCTGGCTGAAGTACCCGCGTATACAGTTGGTGATTTCATCGCCAAAATGGATCAGACATCGATTGCCGATGCAGCTGAGGTTTTAGCTGCACTCGACGACAATTCGGTTTGTGTGCTCGATGTTCGTCCCGCGCCGCGGTTCCTTGGCACGGCAGAGGAACCGCGTCCCGGGTTGCGTCGAGGGCATATGCCGGGAGCGTTGAATTTACCGTTTGCGGATATGTTCAAATACGGGTTGCTGAAACCCAGAGATGAACTGCGGGAAATTATCGCGCCATTGATCGGCGACAGCGAGCGTACTATTTGTAGCTGTGGTTCAGGTGTTACCGCCTGCATTATCGCCTTCGCGGCAGAGTACATCGGTTATGAGAACCTCGCCATTTACGACGGTTCCTGGTGTGAATGGGGATTGCCCGGCGAGCTGCCGGTGGTTGAGGGCTAGATCACTTCCACTAGCGAACTGATATCGTCGATGACAATATCAGCGATGCTTTCGAGTTCGCTACGCGTGCTGGTGCCGGTTAAAACACCGACGCAAAGGCCGGCGTTCGCGTTCCTGCCCATTTCGATATCATGCCGATTGTCCCCGACTACTACTATGGACTCCACCGCCAGTGCCATCTGTTCACAAAAGGCGAGTACCATGCCGGCCTCCGGCTTGACACCGTGTCCACTATCGTAGCCGGCAAGAAAATCGAATTCATGCAGTACATCGAAGGCTTGTAAGGTATTAATGATGCCCTGATGACTGTCTGCTGTTGCGACACCGAGTTTCCTGCCGGACTGCTTCAACTGTCTTAAGGTGTCGGCAAGTTGCCTGACCGGAGTCGCCTGTATGGCCCCCTGATCGTTAAAAATCTGGTGAAGTTGCCTGCTGATAGTTTCGACCTGGTCCGGCTTATCAATTTGAACAGCCCAGGCATTGGCTATCTGCTGATTGTTCCCAGCCGCGAGCAGACTGCCACCGATAAATCTGTTTTTGCCGCGATCAAAGCCATGCTGCGTGAGCAGTGATTCGGCAAGCCCGGCGTCACCATCGGCAAACTCCTGCGCGGCATAAAGATAAATAGGTAACCAGGTCCGGTTAAAGTCGAGCAAGGTACCGTCCTTGTCGAAAACAATACCCCGGTATTTCATGAACCGGCTTCGAGCGTGCGTAAACTGCTATAGAGGCCATCTAAATCGCTGTAAGCACCCTGCAGGTGCCGACTACCTGCTGCCGAATAGGCTTTACGAGCATGTAAAACTCGTGTGTTGTCGAACAACATGAGCTCGCCCGGTTGCAGTTTGAACACGATTTGTAATTCCTCGCGCTCGAGGATTTCGGCATAGTGATGGTAGGCTTTGTAGAACGACCGCATTACCCCGGGTGGCAACTTTATGGTATCGATCGAGCGATTATTGAAACGCACCTTGATCACAGCGCCGAGGTCGTTGGTCTCGATAAAAGGAACCCTGGAATGCAAATCAGTTGCATCATCACGAAACCGAAAATTGATCCAGTTCTGACTTAGCAATGCAAAGTGATCCGGGTTTTCGTCGCGCAGTATTCTTGCCGCCATGAAGCCATCCTGTAAAATTGATTCGCCCCCGGCGGTTGACGATTCAAGGCAATGCAGTAACTGTAAACCCGGCACCGGGTCCCGGTAGGGATTGTCGAGGTGGCAACCCAGTCCCAGGTTGGTAAAGGCGAGATTGTTCGGGTCGACCTTGGTGCGTACCTCGAATAACGGGCCATAATTGGTCTCGCGCACATAGCCGAACTGTTCGATCACCTTCAATACCTGGCCCTCTTCACAGGTCACCGCGTCGAGTAGCACGAAGCCATAGTCTCTGACTGCCTGCAGGGCGGCGCATCGACTCTTCGGTTGTGCGCAGAATGCGTCGTATGCGTAGCGCGGCAAGCCCTGTTCGAAGGAATCGCCTGACCAGAGAATTTTACTTATTTCGCTGCGGTCATCATGTTGCCGATTGATGCAATAGCAATTTTCATACAGCCAGTCGAGGTCGAATTCAGAGCGATGTCCGTCAGGTGAAAATTCGATTACCAGGCGACCGTCTTCGAGACTTACCCGATCGATGCCAAGGTCTTGCGGAATGTCGGTTATGTTCAATAAACGCTGCCCATTATGCGGATTGCGGCTGGCTGGCATTTGGCAATGATCGCGTAGCCAGATGGCCTGTAGCTGACTCTGGCTGGCGTCTTCCCAGACTATTGCCAGTTCCTCGGTATCGTGGGAGAAATGCTTGATTCGATTCATATCAGTTCAACAGTAATGACTCGAGCGTCTGGCGATACTCGGTTACCGGTTTGATCGTCAGGCCGGCAACCTTGCCATCGTCGTCGTAAAGCCGCAGTTGAACCGCGTCTTTATGGTGGGGATTGGCTTCGAACTGTTCGACCTCGGTTGGGCTCATCGGGCCACCCTGAACCATGAGGGAGTTAACAGATGCATCTGACAACAGGCCGAGGTAATCGTCGTTGGTCGCGCAAAGATATCTTTTAGCAGCGACATGCAGACGTATCGGTTCGGTGATCGAAGGCGGGAAATAGGGTTCCAGATAACGCGCCCCCACTTCCTCGTGAGTATTGTCGATGCCATTTTCCAGGGCTTCTATCGGATGGTCGCCGACAAAATGCCCGATGTCATGCAACAGTGCCGCTATAACCAGGCTGTCAGGAGCGTCATCGGCGACGGCGCAGGCGGCGCTTTGCTCCATGTGTTGTGACTGGGTAACCGCTTCGCCCATGTATTCGCGGGCCCCGCGTTGTGCAAACAGATCGAAGATGAAGTCGATGATGTTGCCCGATTCAATGTTTTTTGTGTCCATCTATAGTGCCCCAAAGCTCCAGTGATATTAGCGGATTCTGAAATTCGCTACATGTTAAATCAGCCTGCTTGAAAACTAAATGCGATATCTGGATGCGTCGGCCATGATCAGGAAGGAGGTGGGTTGCCGGTGCTCCAGCGCTTGAATTTTTTCCTGCAAAACTGCAGCAGCGCATCGTAATCAGGAAAGTACAGATCGAAACCATCTTCGGCCGGGGCATCATATTCACAGTAATCGTTGCTGTGTGAGCGGCAAATTGTCGGGCGCTGCTCATAGATATTACAGCGTCCGCCAGGTAACAGATGTTGGCAACGTGCTTCAAACATGACAAACCAGCCGTCATCATCCTTGTACGCG
Organism: uncultured Gammaproteobacteria bacterium; assembly: GCA_963793595.1. Taxonomy (GTDB): domain Bacteria; phylum Pseudomonadota; class Gammaproteobacteria. The sequence goes on from CAWCBX010000224.1 coordinate 12,628, forward strand.
CCGACTCCGTCGTGTGATACCTGCCATAACAACACTTCGAAATCATATTTCGAACGCGGTGTGTCGATTTGCTGAGTCACGTAGGTACAGCATTTCGAATTGGAGCAGAGGTCACATTTGCTGAACTCATCACTCTGCTGCTCGATTTCTATTTCGGGAAAGTTATTTTCCATGGTCAAGTCTGTGCTAACCAGTCGCGTGGTTTGAGATAATAGTCGGTTAATTCTGCCTCTGCGCTTCCCGCAGCCGGCTGGTAATTGTAGCGCCAGTTTACTACCGGTGGTAGCGACATCAGGATCGACTCGGTGCGCCCCCCTGACTGCAGACCAAACAGGGTGCCACGATCATAAACCAGGTTGAATTCAACATAGCGACCACGGCGGTACCATTGGAATTTTTTTTCCCGTTCGCCGAAAGCATCGTTCTTGTGACGCTCGACAATGGGTGTGTAGGCCGGCAGGTAATGATCACCGACACTGCGCATGAAGGCAAATGCCTGCTCGAAATCGGGTTCATTCAAATCGTCGAAAAATAGTCCGCCGATGCCCCGTGCTTCGTCACGATGCTTGAGATAAAAATAGTCGTCACACCATTTTTTGTACTCGGCGTAACGCGTCGGACCGAAAGCGTCACAGGCCTGTCTGGCGATGCGATGCCAGTGCTCGCAATCACTTTTGAATCCGTAATACGGTGTCAGATCAAAACCACCACCGAACCACCAGATCGGTTCCTCGCCGGGTTTCTCGGCGACAAAAAAACGCACATTGGCGTGCGATGTCGGGATGTATGGATTATCTGGATGGATAACCAGCGAAACGCCCATCGCGCGGAACTGCCGTCCGGCGAGCTCGGGGCGATTTGCGCTTGCCGAAGCGGGTAGCTTGCTGCCATAGACCTCGGAATAATTGACCCCTGCCTGTTCAAATACGGCGCCGTCACGCAGCACCATGCTGCGCCCACCGCCTCCGGCGTCACGTTGCCAGGTGTCGACTTCGAAGGCAGCCCTGCCATCGCTTTGCTGGATCTCGTCGGTGATGCGCGTCTGCAAATCCTGCAGATAGTCGTTTACCCGATCGATGTCAATTCCCATCAGGCACTGCTCCTTATCGTGGTTCTACCGAGCAGGGATTTTATCTCACTAGGCCTGTTGCTGCCCGTGGCGAAACCACTAACGATGAAATCAAGTTCATCGCCAAATTGTTTGCGCATTTGCACGGAGTTACGTACGGGCGCCTTGCCGCTGCGATTTGCGCTGGTCGATACTATGGGTGCTTGCAGTCGGTCGCATAAAAATCCTGGCAAAGGGTGGTTGGTGATTCTGATCGCAACCGTCGGGTAATTGCCGCGAATCCAGGCTGGACATTCCTCGCTCGCGGGAACCAGCCAGGTGGTGGGGTGATCAGTCGCCTGGTGAACCGGTTCCAGTTGTTCGCTATCGAGTCCGACATAGGTCAAACAGTATTCGAGTTTTGACGACAATAGAATCAGCCCTTTGTCGGGGCTACGATTCTTTATCTGCAGGATGCGGGCAACACTGCTCGCAATCAGGGGGTGGCAACCGAATCCCCAGATGGTATCGGTCGGATAGCCAAAAACGGCACCCTGTGATACCGCATGTGCGAAGCGATTTAGTGCCCAGGGACTCATAACAGGCTAATTTCAGCTGGCGGCGGCGGGGGCCTTTTTTCGGGCAGCTTTCTTTTTGGAGGCTTTTTTCTTGGCTGCTTTCTTGGGCGCGGCCTTTTTCTTGGCAGCTGCCTTTTTGCGTTTCGATTTCGGCAAGGGCGCTTTTTCGATCAACTCCTGGCAGGTAGCCAGGTCGAGCGTTGCCGGGTCTTCGATATCCTTGGGAATACGTGCATTTTTGATTCCGTCGGTAATGTAGGGACCATATCGACCGCGCAGCACTACGATATCGGTACCTTCGAAAACCTTTATCTCACGATTCGCATCGAATTCTTTTTTCTCCGCTACCAGCTCCAGTGCACGTTCCAGCGTCACTGTGTAAGGATCGTCCCCTTCCTTGACCTTGAGTGATACAAACTTGCTGTCGTACTTGATGTAAGGACCAAAGCGCCCAATGTTGGCGGAAATCTGTTCACCCTCGGGAGACACGCCGAGTTCGCGCGGTAATTTGAATAACTCCAGCGCCTCTTCGAGTGTGATCGAGTCCATTTTCTGCCCTGGTCGAAGGCCGGCAAAGCGTGGTTTATCTTCATCCTCGCGCGTGCCGATCTGTACAAAAGGGCCATAGCGTCCCATGCGCACCGAGATTGGTTTACCGGATTTTTCATCTGTCCCGAGCTGCCTGGCCTGGATTGCCTCGTCTCGACTAACCGTTTCCATTTTGTCGTCGACCTGTTGCTTGAAGGCAGTCCAGAAGTTTTCCATCAACGGTATCCAGTCTTTCTCGCCGCGGGAAATTTCATCCAGGGAATCTTCCAGTTGGGCAGTGAAATCATAGTCGACATACTGTTTGAAGTGCTGGGTCAGGAAGCGGGCAACCACGCGCCCAACATCAGTCGGGTGGAAGCGTTTGCTTTCCAGTTCGACATATTCGCGATCAAGCAGGGTGGTGATGATGGAAGCATAGGTCGATGGTCGCCCAATGCCGTATTCCTCGAGCGTCTTCACCAGCGAGGCCTCACTGAAGCGCGGTGGCGGCTGGGTGAAATGCTGCTCCAGTCTGATTTCGTTCAAATCGACGATGTCGCCTTCGGTAAGTGGTGGCAGCATGTTCTCGTTGCTGTCATCTTTCTTGGGTTCATCCTTGTCTTCGATGTAAACACGCATGAACCCCGGGTCGCGAATGGTAGAGCCGCTTGCTCTGAAGGTGTTCTCGCTGCCACAGGCCAGATCTACCGACACCGTGTC
>CAWCBX010000225.1:0-13664 GCA_963793595.1 uncultured Gammaproteobacteria bacterium
AGCAAAATGTTGCCGGACAAATATCCCGACGAAACTGCGCATATCATCGAGGGTTTACGTAAAGCCGGGTTGACATAAGAGCAACCGGTCGCCGCTCATTCTTCGAACTTTACCCTGAACGGCCGACTTGCTACGGCTTTTTACCACTCATATGCCTTCCGCTCATATGCCTTCCGCTCATATGTCTGCCACTCACATGTCTGCCACTCACATGTCTACCGCTGGATTCAGCCATCATCTCCGAATCTCCGAGCTCGGCCTCAACCAGGATCGATTCCAGTGGCCCGGAACAGGGGTCTAATCGCATCGAAAAGTCGGCCTTGTCGTAAGGCCAGATTCTGACATTGTCGGCGAAGCCCGAATATGGCTCTTCTACCCGACCGATGTAAGGTGCAGCAGCGGAGGCATTTGCGGCGGCTGCCGCTACATCAGCAGGGGAAGCCCCCTTGGCACCACAAACTTCTCTAACTGCCGTAAGGGCTGCTATCTCGGCGGCACCAGCTCCATCGGCAGCGGATTCGGCAGCGGCAGCTACACTATCTGGTGTAGCGCCAACGGCATCGGCAGCGGCAGCGGTGGCGGCAACGACTTTACGACCGCGATCCTGTTCCATTCCTTCACCGTGCACCAGCATGATCGTGGGCGCCATCAAATCGTAATAATGCGCTTCGAATTCGAAGCCGTAAATCATAGCAAACACTGCCTCGTTATTGTTATCACACTCAGTTTCACTATTCTTACCAAATTGTCTACGCAAGAACTTGTTGTAGCCAAGTCCAGGTGCACCACCCTCCCCGGCATCGAAGACACTAACATCGATCGAGATACCCTGCATCACACGACCATAGAGCAACACCCTCGATGGCATCATTAAGTTACTCATTTCATCCCTCCTCTCGTTGTTTTAATCGTTGTTCACCATTTCTATCCAGCCACTATTACCCTTTGGCCGGATCCTGCATTCGTTAACCTGCGGGCGCGCTCAATTAAGACTCCTGCATTTGTGCATCGTATTCCCAGCGGCCCGGAGACATCCAGCGCGATGAATCCATATGATTTTCTTTCGGTAATTTGGCCAGTTGCGGCCCCAATGGTACCCGACCAATTTCTCGATACTCAAAATTTTGAACAATAATCTCAGTATACTCGCCGCCGGATAAATCCTGGTCGACTTCGCACAAGGTGTCGCCAACCCGCAGGTAATTTAAATTCTCGGCGGGGAGACGGCGCCAGGTTTCGGCCAGATAGTGGCCGATAATGTCACGCGCATCGAGTAACGCTTCTTTAAAGGCAGGCATTTCGCCGGCATAGGCATCAGAGAACATCTCCTGTACCAGTGCCTGGTAACGCGGTTGGTACTCGTAACGGTCGGCCAGCATTTCGAGCTTCGGGCTAATCACCCTGCGATCGAGAAGTTGTTCGTGAAAAATATCAACCAGCACGTCGAATATCGCGCCGGTAAGTGGTTGTGACAGCACATGCTCACGGCGCCAACCGTCAATAAACTGTGACATGGTGACCGTATTCGACGCGATCCGGATCTGTTCGTTGTGACTCAGTTCGGCGATCCGATTAAGCCGGTTGAGCATGTAAAGATTACCCTCGGTATTTTCCAGCAGCTCGTCCACCACCGAGTCAAAGTGCAGACTGGATATAATCGCGACCAGATCGGCGGCCGACTCGTGGAAACCATTGTATTCTCCGGTCTCTTCACGCGGATCGGGCACGCCAACCGTGCTGTAAATAATGCCGTGCCCAACCTCGTGCGCGATGATGTCGAAATTAGTCGCGTCAAGCGTGAATACGTCGTTTTTACTCAGACTTGAACCAAACTCGACAAAACCATAGCCAATTCGGCTATTGTCGAACGCGGGAAGATTGACGAGTTCCATTTTTTCGAAGGTATCACTCGAGTGCCACTCGATGGGCTCATCCAGATAGCCCTCCCAGATGTCTTGTACGAATCGCACGCAGCCAAACAGATGCGCGACCAGAAATTCGGGCGAATCCACATCGAGATAGTCAAAATGCCCTTCTTCGTCCGGCAGTGCCGGAGGGTAAATATCACCATCCCAGGGTGGCAGGTACATATATGGGGAACCATCGCGCGCGGTTTGCATGCCATAGGGTGGCCATTTATCGACTGGATTGATCGCGTACATGCGCTCGTCTTCGGGGCCGGGACCGATTGTTCCCGCCGGACTGGACACAATAACGACTTCCGGCTCGCGTTCAGGATCGAGTATCGGAGCCTGTGGGTACAGGCGGAATCTGGTGCCGCCTGGATGAGTTCGACTTGAGCTGCCATGCCCTCGTTAGTATTTTGAGTTATTAATGTTTATTCAAATACTGACGCCTAGTTCTACTGCTTTTCACCTTCGATTGCAAGCGTAGTTAAATAGCTCCGTTGCAATAGCCGGTAAAACTCGGCCCTGTCACGAAATCCTGATTCCGCCAAATAAGCGTCGAGATCCGCGGGAATAGGTTCACCCAGCTGCGACTCGAAATACCAGGCGAGAAGTTGCGGCGGCTTGATACCAATACCGGCAAGGGACGACACATCTGCACGGGACCTGGCCTCGGCACGCGCTTTAAATACCGCATAGCTTCCATCAAGCCGTAGCTCGTCGAGTAGCGTCTGATCATCAACCATACCTAACTTATCGACCACTGTTTTATACTGTTGCTTGTGTTCGAGTGCCTGTTGCAGCCGGTCGGGGTTCCAGTCATTTTGCTCGATCCAGTCCTCGAGTTGTGCACGCGTATACAATTCATGCGATTCACGCAGCTGCTGAAGCTGACTGCGAGTATGCGCATCGTCGACTCCGACCCCCGTACGTCCGGCTTCACGCAGCGCCATTTGTTTTAGTCGCGCGCGTAAAATTATCTGTCGATATTGTTGTGGATCCAGTCTGAGCTCGTCGAGAACGAGCGACTCGATATCGACCTGGCCAGCGCCGTCCTCATCGGGTGATTGGCCGGTTTCTCCAGTTACCACGCCGTCCCACATCACCGTCCACGCAAATGCATAGTCACAGTGAAACGGTTCAGTCGTGGATTCCATCAACTCACCCAGTTGAGCGAGCATAGTCCTGGCATCCTGCAATTTTACATCCTGCTCACCAGTCGCTAGCCAGGACTCGAATGCTGCCAGTGCGTTGGCGTCGATTCCCGACTCCTGCGCCAGTGCAAAGACTTCCGACCACTGACGCTGCTGGTAAAAAATAGATTTGGCCAGCTCAACCAGGGCTTCGGCGACAGTTTGACTGATAATCGAGGCTTCCATCGCCGCGGTAATTGATTTGCGTGCGTTGACCATCGCCAGCGAAAGCGATGGATAACCCAATTCCGCCGGACCATGCAGCACTGCAACTTCATCGTCGTCCTCCAGAATCCCGTCGCGAAAGTTTTCGAAAATTTCGCCCACGCCGCGCATGCCAAACTGGTGCAATTCGGCTGCACGTAGCGCACCCATGCTACTGGCGCCAAGTACGTGTATCCCGCGCGACATCGCCCAGAGTATTTCCTTGTGCCACACCGAAGGCACACCCTCGAAATAACCATCGACGATAGCGATAACCTCAGGTGCTGTTTGTGCGCAACGATAGACGTCTCCCTGCGATACCGGCGGCCGCCACTCGACACCGGGAAGTGCCTCCACCTCGCTGCGAGGAATACTCGGCCCGGCAAAAACTATAGCTCTCACCTTGCTTGCTCAACAGTAGCACTGGCACGTGGTCCAGGGATGTAATCGTCTTCGTCGTGTGGACCCTCGAGTCCGGGGATGACAACCCGCACTACCGGGATATCGAATGCCGGCTTGCTCAGATCAACACAAACGACTTCGTCAATGCCGATATTACCCAGCTGCGCCAGCATCCAGTCGACGTCTTCTTCGAAAGTAGCGAATTGTCGATCAACAATGCTGGTGAAGTCGATGACACCACTATTGCTGCCGGCCATCCCGCGCAACAGTCGATTCTTTTGCTTCAACTCCGTTGGCTTAAATTCCCGATGGGTTAAGTCATCGCGCGAACCGGCGATATAGGTTGTGCGCACCTGCGCTGCCTCGGTGAGTGCGCGTGCCAGTGCAATTGATTTACAGGGGTGACAACCAGCTCCCAGTCCCGGGTGCGTGAGCGCCTGTCGTGGGTCGAGCAGCACGCAGTCAAAACTGGGGATCCCGCTGTCGCTAGTGGTATCCCATACTGTAACCGTGAGATTTGCCTCCTGTAACCGCGCTATTAATTGACAGCAGATTTCATCATCAACGCTGTTTAGATCGAGCTTTGTGTCATCCCTTTCTGTTTTGTTTTTATGATGCCACAGGCTGGTTGAATCACGTTCGACACATTCACAAATCGCATGCGATACCGCTTCCAGATAGTGGTTTCCGGAAGCAAGCCCGTTACTGCTTTGCGCAAAGCAACCACTCCCCGACGGGGCGGGATGGGCGTAATAGGTATGCACGGTTTCGTAGGGTAGCCAGACTGACGTCTTGTCCACCAGGTTCGTGCCTTCGACCCACAGGATAGGGAGCTTGCTGTGGTACAGGCTATCGCGCATAGCCGGCAAACGATCTATATTTATCATCGGGTGGCCGAGTGATAAATCATCAAAGTTGCCGAGCTTGAGCGGCAACTCTATGCGCTCCGCATGCCACGATTCAATTGATTCCATCAGACCTGAAGCCTTCGCCGCATCGAGTGTGAAACCCTTGCCTTGCGATACAGCAATCGAATGCGAGTTTGGTCGACACACCATGACTACCGGAATTCCAGTACGATCCAGGCCGGTGACATTGGCAATTCGGGTAATGCCCATTGCGGGCATAAATGGTTTGACCCTTGCCAGCGTTTGAGTCGGATCGACTAGTAGATGCGCCCCATATTGATAGTGTTTGCTAGCCTTCATTTCCCAACAGGTTGTTACCTGGCGATACGAACAAAAACGATTATAACCATATGCCGCTGGTAAGGATGGAGAAATATCACTAACACGGCTGGCAAAAATGATTGGGCACATCGCGAGCCCCTGAAGGTTGGTATCTATACTGCAACTCTCAATATTCTTTTTCTTTGTTGATAGGGACGGTCTTTTTCGTGTGTGGGAAATCGCACATACAAGGCTAGAGAGGGGATTTATATTTTCTCTTCGAATCTGGGATCAGATTCGAAAGGACAATATTTCTCTACTCAAAAGGAGGCCTATCATGACGGAGAAAAAGAAATCAGGCGGTGCCAGGGGTGCGCGCATTCCGAGGGATGGTGAGCTCAATGGCGGCGACCTGCAGTCTTCCGATCAAGCTCTGTCGGCCACTGCGGCGAGGTCATTAGTTCCCGGACCACTCCAGGATCTAAGAATTGAAATCGCGGATTTTCCCGGCTTCCTCTTTCCGGCTAATGGCAACACCAGTTTCGAGGAACTGGAGTGCACTGGCTACAATCCCAACCTCGATACCCTGGTCGAAACCATCCGTATCAAAAAGTCTGCTGGATGTTCAGGCGGGCCCTGTCAGGGCGGTAGTACCGAATACGTCACCTTTTGGGCCGACCTGAATAACAACGGGAACTTTGAAACCTGCATCGGTACGGCTTCGGTAGAAGTGCACGATTATAAAAACGTGCTTAAACGGGGCCTGGAATACTCGGTATTTATGCCGACCAATTTTGGAATGTCGTATCACCCGTATCGAGATCGAAATTTACGATCGACATTTTTGGCGGTGCTGCTTTTACTGCGGCTGATGTAACGAATATAAAAGTGAAATGGGGTCAGGTCTTTGATTTTGAAGCTTGGATTAGAAATCAAAGACCTGACACTGTAACCTCTCTTAATTTCCCCCAAATCTTTACCATAGCCAGAGTGTCCAGGCGGCAATAGGCAAGTAGTGATTTGCGAATAGATTCTTTCTCATCAGGGTCATCAACTTCATGTAGATGGGGAAAGATATCCATTGCGACATCGCCACTCTGGATATCCAGGTTTTTATAATCCAGCTCGGGGTCATTGGGAAAAAGTGCGGGCAGAACAGACTTAATGGAAAAGCTGCCGTGGAAATCGGGGTGGTAATACATCAAATTCTTAAACGGAATTTCGAGATCCATGAACCTGTCGGTTAACGCCATTAGCTGCGCAGAATATTGATCAAAGTGATTGGCCAGGCTTCTGATCACACCAATTTCAAACGACTGGTGAAACGCGAAAATGGTTCCTTCAGCGGTAATTTCGTCCAATAATTGCTGCGTTAGCCTGAGCCTGGGGTCTTCAGTTTCATCCGCCAGAAACTCCTTGTGTTCGAGCTCACCATTTTCATGCAGGACGTGAAGAGAGTACTGGAAGGGAATGTTCTTGTAGGGGCCTTGTCCATCGAACCTGGGTATCGCATCCTGAAAGGTTTCGAAATCCAGAAAATTGATGGGGTAACGGACATCACGCAGGTAATCAGCGATCGCGTCGGTATCGATGTGGAGTTCGCGGTTGAGAACCGTATTAACCTGCAAAGCCTGCACGGCGTTCAGGCCAATGTGATTCCTGGCATCTTCATAGGTCACGATACCCTGGTGATAGTACGCAAACTTTTTATCGCCGTTTAACCGGCAAAGGTCCAATACGGATGGATAAGGCACGTCGCGCCAACAGTAAGCTTTAAAATCACACTCGTAGGGGTTGTTGCAATGCGTGCCGATTAAAATATCGGGCTCTGCTCCAGCGAGAACCCGCTCCAGGTCATTCAGATTATCTTCTATCGATGCCTGTTCGGCCTGAACAGCCGCGGTAACTTCATCAACGCTAAACAGGCTTTGGACATCCAGTTCGCCGCTGCGCACATAGGCAGTGTTGAGATGCACCAAACAGGCCTTGTTGAGCGGTAAATGCTGGCCAATCACATACCATTGAATTGCCACATCGGGCTTATGCACGGCCTTGGTACTGGCGGTTGCCTTTACTTCGTAGATGTCCCAGGCTTCGCCATTCTTAACCAGGATATCGGCTCTTACAAACACGCCATTGGTGGAAAACGAACCCTCGTATATAACATTTTCGCTCTTCGTTAATTGGGCGGTTTCATCGATCATGCCCTGGTAGTCAGACTGGCGATACTCAACCTCGGCGCCGCCAGGAAACAGCTGCTTTGCCAGGTCGCCGACACGATGGCCCGTTGCGAATAGATTCTGCCTGCGCTGGTCAGGTTCAGCCGCCAGCTCCTTGCGGTTCTTAAATAGCCACAGCGCCTTGGGGCATTGAAGCCCTTTCATATACTGTGACTTTGAAAGATTCATATTTTTCCTGTTTGGTGTTGTGCTTCCAAACTGCAGCTTTTACAGGTCGAAACCCTCGGAAATCTTCTTACCATATTCAACCTCAAGCAATTTGTGATGATAGCTATGGATTATCCAGAATACCGCGAGCTTACAGAATGGCTAATTAATAATTAAAAGGGAACGGAGGGATTATTTTTTGATTCCTCCATCCCCTTTTATACTCTTCGTTTGTTAGACGAAGCATTATTATCCCGGCGAGCACGATGGATTTTTTTATAGCTCTCGATCAACTTCTGGTGTCGGTCGAGCCCGTCGAGCGCAAGGCTGGTTTCGACCAGGCCGTGGAATCGCACTGCACCGGTCACGCTACCGCTTACCGCATCGAAGGTTTCTTTGCCAAACATTCGGCACAGGTTTTCGCTGAAGTCGCTGAGGTCCAGGTCCTCGTCAAGCGTGATTTCCAGCACGGCGTGCATTGCCTGATAGAACAGTACCGCGTTCGGCCGTGTTGTCGTTGTATTGCAGGAAATCGCCGACCAGCTCGAGGGCTTCGTCGAGCTCGCCCAGCGCGAGGTAGATGAGCAGTTTGAGTTCGAGAATGGTGAGCTGGCCCCACACAGTGTTTTCGTCGAACTCGATGCCGATCAAGGTCTTGATGTCGGTGTAGTTGTCGAGCTGGCTTTCTTCCAGTCGTGCCACCAGGCGGCCAAGCGCCAGGTCATCGAGGCGGTGCAGGCTGAGGATGTCTTCGCGGTAGTCCAGTGCCTGGTTGGTGTTGTCCCAGATCAGGTCTTCGACCGGATACACCTCGGAGTAGCCGGGGACGAGGATGCGACAGGCGATACCGAGGTTGGAAAATTCGGCCACGTAGGCTTCTTTGCCCAGCGTTTGCAGGATGCCAAACAAACGCTCGCACTCTTCCGTGTTGCTGCCCGAGAAGTCCCATTCGCAGAAGGCGAAGTCGTGTTTGGCGCTGAAGAAGCGCCACGAGATAATGCCGGTCGAGTCGATGAAGTGCTCGACAAAGTTTTCCGGTTCAGAGACAGCCAGGCTGTTGAAGGTAGGTTGGGGTATGTCGTTCAAGCCTTCAAAGCTACGACCCTGCAGCAGCTCGGTGAGGCTGCGCTCCAGCGCCACTTCGAAGTTGGGGTGCGCACCGAAAGAGGCGAACACACCGCCGTTCTTAGGGTTCATCAGGGTCACGCACATAACCGGGAACTGCCCGCCCAACGAAGCGTCCTTGACCAGCACGGGGAAGCCCTGTGCTTCCAGCGCCTTGATACCTTCGAGGATCTGCGGGTAGTTGGCCAGAACCTCGGCTGGCACATCAGGTAGCACCACTTCCTGCTCGATGATGTGGCGTTTGACGGCGCGCTCGAAAATCTCCGATAAGCACTGCACCTTGGCTTCTTCGAGGGTATTGCCCGCGCTCATGCCATTGCTGAGGAACAGGTTCTCTATCAGGTTCGAGGGGATGTACACCGTCTCGCCATCGGATTGGCGTATGTAGGGAATGGTGCAAATACCCCGCTCGCTATTGCCGGAGTTGGTGTCGATCAGGTGCGAGCCGCGCAGCTCGCCGTCGGGGTCGTAGATGGCGCGGCAGTAGTCGTCGAGCATGTCGGCGGGGAGCGCGTTACCTGGCCCTGGCTTGAACCATCGCTCATCGGGGTAATGCACAAATTCGGCGTTGGCGATCTCCGCGCCAAAATACTGGTCGTTATAAAAGAAATTGCAGTTCAGTCGCTCGATAAACTCGCCCAGCGCCGAGCACAAAGCACTCTCTTTGGTAGCGCCTTTGCCGTTGGTGAAACACATGTGCGAAGCGGCATCGCGGATATGCAGCGACCAGACATTGGGCACGATATTGCGCCACGATGACACCTCGATCTTGATGCCGAGGTCGGCCAGAATGCGGGTCATGTTCGCCACGGTCTGCTCCAGCGGCAGGTCCTTGCCGACGATGAAGGTTGCCTCGTCCGCGTCGGGTTGCGCCATCAGCATGGCCTGGCTGTCCGCGCTCAGGCTGTTGACGGCCTCGATCTGGAAGCTGGGGCCAGCTTGCACGACTTTCTTTACGGTGCAGCGCTCGATGGCGCGCAGGATGCCCTGGCGATCCCTGTCGGAGAGCGTCTCCGGCAGTTCGACCTGGATTTTGAAGATCTGGTTGTAGCGGTTTTCGGGGTCGACGATGTTGTTCTGCGCCACGCGAATATCATGCGTGGGGATATCGCGTGACACGCAATACACTTTGACGAAATAGGCCGCGCACAGTGCCGAGGATGCGAGGAAATAGTCGAAGGGTCCGGGGGCAGAGCCATCACCCTTGTAACGGATGGGTTGATCAGCGATAACCGTAAAGTCATCAAAGCTGGCCTTGACCCGCAGGTTGTCGAGAAACTCAACGTTAATTTCCATGAACTGAATCCGATATTTGGTGGCGGTATGACCCAGTCACCCACACCCATGAAACGATGGCGCATATTGTTTCACACCACCCGTCGCCGAGGGACAAAAAGTTTGATGCGCAGCTCAATTAGCAGGGTTGAGACAGCCAACTCACTGAGACACCGTCATCCCGCACCCCAATACCGTCACCCCCGCACCCTCCACATCGTCATCCCCGCACCCCAATACCGTCATCCCCGCGAAAGCGGGGATCTCATAAGGGTACGAAGCCTCATAAGATCCCGCCATATCGGGATGACCTATAACGCCCTCGGAATAGCTCGCTTAACACGGTAAAGTGAGACTCCTGAAAACGGATTGTTTAATGAAACTCAGACCAATCGACAAAAATCGCTACCGCAAACATTACAAGGTTGTGTTTGCTGCAATCGTCATTGAGCTGATTGCAATTTCACTGGCTTGTTCAACCCTGTTAATAAGCTGGCTCGGTTCCCCGGATGAAACCCATTTCACATTGAACCTCGCAGGCTTCGTGGTTGCGGTCTTGTTAGTTGCTTACACTGTGTATCGTTTTAGAGATCATCCGTTCATGGATGAGGTGGTATATGTGTGGAATTTAAAAAAACAACTCAATCTTATTTACCGCAAACAGCACAAGATCGAGCCGTTAATAGAAGACAATAATGTGGATGCAATGGTTATCATGAATTACATGTACCAGGGATCAAAGCAGCTATACGAACTGGATGACAACACCATCACTATAGATGACCTGGCGATCAAGGCCGGGCACCTGAATACCAAACTCGAAGAGAAAGGGCTGAAGTTGAACACGGATGATTATGATTCCGCTTTACTGGCACAGTTTTAGAAACACAACTCCCCTGGCCAACCCGGAAGCCTCCTGATTGCGGGTAGCCGCAGCAGGTTCGGACGGCGAGGACGAATGACTCCAGGCTGAACCGATACAGCCATGAAGTGATGAGCATTGAACTTATTGTTACGAATTTTACTCCGGACCTTCAACATGGATTAAATGTAAGCCCCTGGCTTTCGCTTTAGGGCTTAGTTTATGTTCCTGGTGTTGCTGCAGATATAGTGCGATCTCATCCAGGGTGACGCGACTCCTGGCTAATTCAAGTAAGGCACCCATCAAATAACGAATCATGTATTTCAGAAAACCATCGCCAATAATTTTCAGATAGTACAGGTTGTCAGCCAGTGGTAAAAAACTGGTCTGATGAATATCACAGTAAAAAATCTGCCTGACGCTGGTGCCTATACTTTTATCACGGCTACTAAAGTTATAAAAATCATGTCTACCAATGAATAGCTGGCAGGCGGTTCGCAGTAATGCCAGATTGTCTGGCTCAATGCTTTTGATCGGAAGATGCAGGGCAATATCGGAGGTGGCTACATTATCAACCGGCGAGGCTGCAAAGTAATAGTGGTATTCCTTGCTAACACTACTTCTATTTGGTTGATAGTCCTTTGTTGATGGCGCGCATTCCAGGATACGGATGTCGACTGGCAGTAGAGAATTAAGCCCTGATAAGAGGGACTCGGGACTGATCTCGGTGGGCAGGGTGATTTTTGCTCTTTGGCCCTGGGCATGAACACCGCCATCAGTACGGCTGGCGGCTGAAATAGTACAGGGTTGATAGTTCGTGATTCTTTTCAATGCATTTAGAATCGTGCCTTCTACGGTTGGTCTTTCTTCATGCAAGGTATCTGCAGATTGTGCTTGCCAGCCAAAGTAGTGAGTGCCTTTATAGGCGATCGTAACGCGATAGTAGTACATGCAGACGGTTAATCCTGAAGGCTTCCGGGTCATTATAGTCTTTTCTGAATAAGGGCTTGCCGGGGACACAATACGGATTAGCCGTTAAGGCCATAATGCGAATTGAGCGAATCCGCCCTACTGCTTTTGTGCGCGCCCGTCCGTAACGGTGATACCGATCGCGGCCACCACCACACAGGCGACAGCCACCATTCCCTGCACACCGATGCGTTCCCCCAGCAACAGGGCTCCTATCAAGGCAGCGACAACGGGTTCTGCGCTCACGATAACACCGTAAGCCCGATTAGAGAGTCGTTTCAACGCCTCAAACTCGAAGGTGAAAGGCAAGGTCGTCGACAGCAAGGCAACGCCAAGCCCCGCCAGCAGCAGCATTGGATTGCTGATTAAATCGGGTACCACCGGAATGGCAAATGGAATCATCGATAGCGCCGCGATTGACATGCCGATGGCGAGCCCATCACGGCCGGACACCCGCAAGCTGACTCGGCGCGAGAGAAAAATAAAACCGGCCCAGCCAGCGCCAGCCATCAGGGCGAATAAAATTCCGAGGGTATCCAGATCAACGCCCGTCAATGGCGTCAGCAGCAAGATTCCCAAGCGCGGCAAGCCCCACGCAGGCGAAGTGACCGGGCCGGTGAGAAGCCAGCGCGGCAACGCCCAGTGGCCCGACAAACTCGATCGCCACCGCCGCCCCCAGCGGAATCAGGGAGATAGCCTTGTAGAAGAAAAAGTTCATCGCGGCAATGCACAGGCCGTAGGCAAGAAGCAGCCCCCAATCACGCACAAAAAGAGAAGCAAATCTTCGCACTCTGCCGCGCGCTGCCAACCCCAGCAACAGGGCAGAAATGATGACGCGGATAGCTACGGTGCCTTCGGCCCCCAGTATCGGAAAAAGATGCGTCGCAAGTGCCGCCCCCAATTGAATCGAAACGATTGCCAGCAGTAGCAGACCGGTCGGTGGGATCGCATCCATCAATCCCGCTTGCCCATCGCCCTCCGGGCGCTCGTCTGCTGGCAGCTGCTCTTGCTTGATTGGTGCGTCTTCAGGCATCGTGACGATAGACAGGATTCTTGATTAATTCGGGGGACAGTATATCTATATTAAAAAAGGGGACGGAGGGATTATTTTTTAATCCCTCCATCCCCTTTTATACTGTTTTCGTCGAATCGAATAGCCATCAGATCCGGGTGCAGGAATTCATAGCCGAGCACCCGTTTCAGCTTGCGGTTGTCGATGATCTTGAAAGAACCATCGTCGCTGTCCTCGAAAACCGGTAACGGCACACCCGCCATTTTTGCGGCCTGCGTATAAAATTCCCGCTTGCTCGGGTGTGAATCGGCACAGGCGTTGAAGGTTTCACCCCAGAGGTCGTTGGCGACGATTCGATCGAGTATGTTGATGCAGTCGTCGCGATGGATCAGGTTGACGTTGGCATCCGGGTTTTTGACCATCTTGCCACCCCGAAAAAACCGGCCCGGGTGGCGACTGCCGCCGATCAGCCCGGCAAAGCGGACGATGGTCGTGCGAAATTGTCCGCTTTGCCGGAACAGGTTTTCGATGATGACCAGCGGATGATCCGGCGACTCCTCACCCACCGCCTCGGAAACGACCCTGCAGTTAACCGGATACACCGACGTAGAACTCACGAACAGAACCGCCTGGATCCCGGATGCTTCAATCTTCCGCACCAGGCGCTCGAATCCATCGATGTCCTTGGAGGTGATGTTGACGATCAGCGTGTCCGACTGCAGAAACGCATCGATATCGTCCAGGGGTTTACTGATATCGACGATGCAGGCTTCGCCTGGCAATGCAGCGAGCGTCGACAGGCGCTCCGGGGACGTGGTCGATATTTTCAGCCGGTAACCCTGCGTCACGAAACGCTCGGCCAACGGAAGCCCGAGCCAGCCGCTGCCCAGAATACTGATGGTATTTATGGCGTTACCTCCAACAAAGAATTCGGGGGACAGTATACCTAACTCCCGAGACGCGACCTCCCGATCATGGTAGCGTGGCTTCGGGGAACAGTATACTTAGTCGCCGAGAGTCAAAGAAAAGCACCAAAGGAATTCTTAAACTGACTGTTCGGCTAGGTGGATTTCTATATGCAACGGGATCGCATTCAGAAAGCCACATTTTGGGCTTCACACCTGGATGAAGGAATTATGAGAGTTCTTAACAAAAAGAT
>CAWCBX010000226.1:0-5523 GCA_963793595.1 uncultured Gammaproteobacteria bacterium
CTCCGGACATGCCGACCAGGGTTACTCTCTTGTTTTCCCATGCACGGAATTCTTCAACACTAAATTTCAAAACTGACTCCACTTGGCTTAGCGCTCAAATTATGCATCAACCGATGCATCGACGAAACCCGAAGTTATACTTTACCCGCAACTTGTAGCGATTATAATCCACCATCATTTTCTTCGGATGAGCACGTGGAATTCGACTACGTCATCATTGGTGCAGGTTCCGCTGGCTGCGTGCTGGCCAATCGCCTTAGCGCCAATGGCAAATATCGTGTGCTGGTACTCGAAGCCGGTGGCAGCGACAGGCGGTTCTGGATTCAGACGCCAATCGGCTATGGCAAAACCTTTTACGACGAATCGGTAAACTGGAAATACACGACAGAAGTCGAACCTAATCTCGACAATCGCCGCAGCTACTGGCCACGCGGCAAGGTCGTGGGCGGATCCAGCTCGATTAACGCAATGGTTTACATCCGTGGCAATCACGATGATTACGAAGACTGGCAGGCACTGGGCAATCCCGGCTGGGGCTGGCGGGACGTGCTGCCATATTTTAAAAAATCCGAAACCTTCGCCAACGGTGGATCCGAATATCGTGGCGATAGCGGGCCACTTTACGTCAATGATGTTAGTGCGCAGTATCACCCGCTTTGCCACAGGTTTTTTGCGGCGGCAGAACAACTGGGCTTCCCTTTCAACCCTGATTTTAATGGCGAATCCCAGGAAGGTGTCGGCTATTACCAGATTAACACCAGGGGCGGGCGACGCATGTCGGCAGCGCGTGCCTACCTGCACCCCGCGTTGAAACGCGACAATTGCGAACTGATTACAAAGGCGCAGGTCACGCGGCTTCTGTTCGACGGCAAAACCGCGAACGGCGTCGAGTATGTTCGTAATGGAAAAACCTGTCGGGTCAAGGCTAACCGCGAAGTGATTCTCAGCGCTGGCGCAATCAATTCACCACAGCTGCTGCAGTTATCTGGTATCGGAGCCCCCGGGCTGCTGCAGAATTTCGGGATATCACCACTGGTAGATCTTCCCGGGGTCGGTGGTAACCTGCAGGATCATCTCGACTACAGCTTATACTACCGCTCCCGCGTTCCAACGCTGAACAATCAAATCTATCCCTGGTGGGGAAAAATGCTGGCTGGAATACAGTATGTACTGCTTCGCAACGGTCTCCTGTCCTTAAGCGTAAACCAGTCCGGTGGTTTTTTGCGCAGTCTTCCGTCACGCCCGCGACCTAATCTGCAAATGTATTTTGCGGCCATCACGTATACCACATCACCACCGGGAGAACGTCCTCTGTTGCAGCCCGATCCCTATCCCGGCTTTCTGAACTCCATCGGACTGACCCGACCCAGCAGTCGTGGTCACCTGCAGATCGACTCAGCCGACCCGCTCCAGGCGGTGAAGATCTATCCCAATTATCTTTCCAGTGATGACGATATAACCCAGATGCTGGAGGGTGCCCATTTGCTGCGGCAGATGGCCAAAACGCCGGCCTTGTCGGAAATTATCGAAGAGGAGATGAGGCCGGGTCCCGCGGTGCAAACCGACGAGGAATTTATCGCTGATATTCGCCGCCGTGCCGACACGGTATATCACCCCAGCTGTACCTGCATGATGGGCCCTGATCCAAATTCCGCCGTGGTCGATGCACAGTGCCGGGTTTACGGGGTGGATCGGCTGCGCGTCGTCGATACGTCGATCTTTCCGACCGTCACCTCGGGTAACACCAACGGCCCGACCATCATGGTTGCCGAAAAAGCAGCCGACATGATTCTCGCCTGACCGGAGCAGCGACGTTTCCAGTAATCAATCTCCTGTAAGCGCACACGCGATCGACAATCCTGCAATCGGTTTCGGCGCAATGCTGCTGAGCATCCTGCTGTTTTCACTGATGGATGCGAGCGTAAAATGGCTCGGGGCAACTTATCCCACGGCGCAGATAATGTTTTTCCGCTGCACCGTGGCACTGGTGCCAGTGCTTGTCATTGTTGCCTTGCGCGGTGGCTTTGGCGTGTTACGAACCGCGCAGAAGAAATTGCACCTGCTGCGTAGCATACTGGGTGTCGCCGCGATGGCCTTCGCATTTTACGCCTTCTCGTTGATGCCACTGGCGGAGGCGGTATCGATACTGCACACGGCTCCGCTGTTCATGACCGCATTATCAGTCATCTTGTTACGCGAAACTGTAGGCATACGCCGTTGGTCAGCCGTCATCCTCGGATTTGCCGGTATGTTGCTGGTGGTGCGCCCGGGCAGCGGGATGCTGGAAAGTGGCAGCCTGTATATGCTCACAGCCGCCTTTTTAATCGGCTGCACCACGATTATTATTCGCCATCTCGGCAAACTGGACGATCCGGTTTGTATCACCTTTTACTTTACCGTCACCGGGGTAGTGGTTAGCACGCTGGGTATCTTTGTCCAGGGG
The DNA here is from genome assembly GCA_963793595.1 of uncultured Gammaproteobacteria bacterium. Classification (GTDB taxonomy): domain Bacteria; phylum Pseudomonadota; class Gammaproteobacteria. Next base: position 2,444 of record CAWCBX010000226.1, read on the forward strand.
TGGCAACAACCACCGCTGATAGACCTGGGATTGCTCGTCATGGTCGGTTTACTGGGCGGTATGGCGCAATACCTGATGACCCTCAGCTACCAGCATCTCGCCGTTGGCACGCTGGCACCGCTGAAATACCTTACCATCGTCTTTGGTGGCGTTATCGCCTTCCTGGTCTGGGGTGAAGTTCCTGATATACAAAGTGTTTTCGGCATAAGCATAATCATATTGAGCGGTCTTTATACGCTGCACCGTGAACTGATTAACAGGGCCATGACGTGACCACCAGTAGTAATCTGCGCGCTTACCTGCTACTCATTATCACGACCTGGTGCTGGGGCCTGAACGCGATTATCAGCCGACTCGCCGTGGGTGAAATATCACCGATGCAACTGGTGACTTTCCGCTGGCTCGGGGTGGTACTCATACTAATGGTTATCGCGCGCGACAATATTGCCCGAGACTGGCCGATTCTACGACGTCATTTGCCATTTCTATGCCTTATGGGCAGCTGCGGATTTACCCTCTTCAACGCCCTGTTCTATGTCGCCGGCCATCATACCGGCGCGATCAACATAGGCATTCTACAGGGTTCGATTCCAATTTTTGTGTTGCTTGGCAGCCTGCTGGTGTTGCGTCAGCCGATCAGCGTCATCCAGGGTGCCGGAGTAGCGGTCACGCTACTCGGCGTCGCTATCGTGGCGTCCAGGGGAAACCTCGGCGAACTGATGGCAACCTCGGTGAATCGCGGAGATCTGTTCATGTTGATCGCCTGCTTTTTCTATGCCGCCTACTCGATTGGCTTAAGTCGCCGGCCCAACGTCAGTGCACTGGGTTTTTTCGCTATCATAGCCTCGGTCGCCTGGCTGGTATCGCTACCCCTGGTTGCCATTGAGACTTATCAACTGGGATGGGCCGCACCAACGGCGACCGGCTGGATACTCGCATTACTGGTGACGTTGTTGCCATCGTTGATTGCGCAGGTCTTTTTTATTCAGGGGGTAACGTTAATTGGCGCAAGCCGCGCAGGGGTGTTCGTCAACCTGGTCCCGGTATTCGCGTCTATCATGGCGGTGATATTCCTGCAGGAAGTTTTCCAGATGTACCACGCGCTGGCACTGATTCTGGTACTTGGGGGCATCTGGCTTTCCGAGATCGGCAAAGCCCGATAGACATTGCAGACTAGCTACTAGTCACTACTGATTTCGAGTGCGACCATACCGAGTGATTCCATAACTTCGAACACCATATCATCGGCGTGCTGGCAGGCACTGGCAATCATTTCAAGCGTCGCATAACCCATATCCCAGTTGTCGATATCGTCCAGAATATCCTGGGTTTCCGAGTCATCGAGCGGTGGTACGTACTTGCTCAGGTTGTTGGCCAGATAAATCAGGTGCGTGGCAGTGCGGTGCGGCCCGTCGTGAACCATTTCGTGATGATTGCGGGCGCAATCGATCAGTAATTGCGGCAATCCCCAGTGCTCCATCAGGGCTTCACCCACCGCGGTATGCGTGACGCCGATCTGCGCGAGTTCAGCAACCAGTATATCGACCCGTTTCTGGATCATGTACTCTTCCGCCGCGAGCATCCGCTCAGGGAACTTGTTTATCAGCAGCAGCTTACCGATGTCGTGCAACAGGCCCGCGGTAAACATTGATTCGGGTTCCTTGATCTCGCTAATCTGCCTGGCTAACTGGCGGGCAATTATTGCGGTCTTGATGCTGTGCTGCCAGAACTCCTGCATCGAGAAAGCCGGGTTGTCCTGTCCACTGAACACGCCTCTCAATACCGATCCAATCAGAATGTGCTTGAGTCTTTCGCGGCCCAGCAGTGAAACCGACTGGGCAACCGAGGATACCTGGTTTGGCAGGCCATAGTAGGCACTGTTGACCATTTTCAATACGCGACTGGTAATCGCGGGATCATGTTGCACGGTATCGCCAATCTGCTGCACGGTGACGGCTTCATCTTCCAGTTGTTCGGAGACGCGCAGATAGATTTCCGGCAAGCTGGGTAGTTCCTGCCCCTTGCCGACAAGTTGCTTCAGGGTGACTGGCGAATCGATTTTCAGTTCGGCGCTTTGCATCATGCCAATGAGCATAGCAGAGATATTTTGAAATATAGTGCCGCCCATCTGATAGTCTTTCGTAGCCCAAAAAACACCGCCGCAACGAAGCATATTGACGCTTTTCGCCACCTCGGGGCCGTAATTTAGATGCCGGTCTGGAGCCTTTCGAAGGTGGCTAGCTGCTTGTCGCTCACCCATTCCTGCACCGCATTACTGAAGTCGCGGAAATGAGCTGACGCCAGGTGGGCATCAAAGGCTGTTTTGTCGGTATAAACTTCGTAAAGAAGCACCCGGTTTTTATTTTCAGAACAGACACATACGTCGAAAACATGACAATTTACTTCAAGTTGAAGTGAATCCTGTGCCTGTTGCATAACTCGCTTCAGGAAAGGTTCTCCGAATTCAGCCCTGACGGTAAATTCAACTACTACAACAAACATGACCTGATCCTTTAAATTTGCGCCTGGAAACAACCAGAATCCTGCAACTTGAAAATTTCATAGCAGGGATAGCAATTCGCTGGTTACTGCCCTGGTCCCCATATCGCCACCAAATTCGACCGGCCTGAGCCGATTTTCGGCAAATCCCCGGGTTATCGCGGCATCAATCAGGTCTGGCCGAATCCAGTAGCGAAACTTGACCGGTTTTGCCAGCCAGATACTCGAGCATCAATGCTGCACTTAGAATAGCCGCCAGGGGATTAGCCTTATCCAGACCCATGATATCGGGAGCACTACCATGGGCCGGCTGAAACAGTCCGGTTTCATCACCGATTTCCGCACAGGCTGCCATGCCCATACCGCCGACCAGCCCGCCGGCCAGATCCGACAGAATGTCGCCAAACATGTTTTCGGTAACCAGCACATCAAAATCCCAGGGACGCCGAATCAGATCCAGCGCCTGCGCGTCGACATAGTTATAGTCGGTTTCAACATCGGGGTATTCAGCTGCGATTTCATCGTAAATCTGGCGGAAAAACGCCATCGAGGTGAACACGTTGGCCTTGTCGACACAGGTC
>CAWCBX010000227.1:0-11878 GCA_963793595.1 uncultured Gammaproteobacteria bacterium
GATGCTTCCATTAACTTGCGACTGGATTTCGCGGAATCGATGCGCTTACAAAAGTCGTCCAGCGACTGGTAGTGACGCTCTTTTCTGGTGGTAATGAGGCTTTCGATAGCTGCCTGGCCAACACCCTTGATCGCGCCGAGGCCATAATAGACCACGCCATTGTCACCCGCGGTAAACTGGTAATTCGACAGGTTGATATCGGGAGGACGGATGTCCAGCTTCATATTGCGGCAATCATCAATCAGGGTGACGATCTTGTCGGTGTTATCCATGTCCGCCGAGAGCACTGCCGCCATGAATTCCGCCGGATAATGGGCCTTCAGCCATGCGGTCTGATATGACACCAACGCATACCCTGCCGAATGAGATTTGTTGAAACCGTAGCCGGCAAACTTCTCCATCAAATCGAAGATGTAAGTCGCGGTCGCGGCCTCGACCTGGTTGGCGACCGCGCCGTCGGTGAAAATAGCGCGCTGTTGCTCCATTTCCTCGGCCTTTTTCTTACCCATGGCACGGCGCAACATATCGGCTCCACCCAGGGTGTACCCCGCCAGCACCTGGGCAATTTGCATGACCTGTTCCTGGTAGAGAATGACTCCATAGGTGGGTTGCAAGATGGTTTCCAGCGCCGGATGCGGATACTCGACGCGGGAGCGACCATGTTTACGATCGATAAAGTCATCGACCATGCCCGACTGCAGGGGCCCCGGTCTGAACAATGCGACCAGGGCGATAATATCCTCGAAACTATCCGGTTGCAGACGCCTGATTAAATCTTTCATGCCACGCGATTCAAGCTGAAACACCGCGGTCGTCTGGTAGGCCTGTAGCAGTTTGAAGGTGTCGACATCGTCCAGCGGGATGCGTTCGATTTCGAGCAAATCATCGCTTCTCTGCGCGTTAATCGCGCGCACCGCCCAGTCGATGATGGTCAGGGTGCGTAAGCCGAGAAAGTCAAACTTGACCAGGCCTACCGCCTCGACGTCGTCCTTGTCATATTGTGATACCAGGCCGGAACCGCCCTGTTCGCAATAGGTCGGCGTGAAGTCGGTCAGGTTGCTCGGCGAAATCACCACGCCACCGGCATGTTTGCCGACATTACGCGTAAGCCCTTCCAGCGAGCGGGCCATATCGATCAGCATCGTGACTTCCTCTTCCTGTTGATACAGCTCGAGTAAGGCTTCTTCCTGGTCCAGCGCCTTTTCCAGGGTTATCCCCACTTCGAACGGTACCAGCTTGGCGATGCGATCGACGAAACCATAGGGATGCGACATCACGCGACCGACATCCCGGATGACCGCTTTCGCTGCCATGCTGCCGTAGGTAATTATCTGTGAAACCTGATTACGACCATAGTGATCGGCGACATATTCGATAACTTCATCGCGCCGGTCCATGCAGAAATCAATATCGAAATCAGGCATGGATACCCGCTCCGGGTTGAGGAAGCGCTCGAAAAGCAAATCGTAGGCGAGTGGGTCCAGATCGGTAATGTTCAACGCATAGGCAACCAGCGATCCCGCTCCCGAACCGCGTCCCGGCCCGACTGGTATTTCGTGTTGCTTGGCCCACTCGATAAAGTCCATCACGATCAGGAAATAGCCCGGGAAGCCCATCTCGATGATGACATCAAGTTCGATCTGCAAACGCTGGTAATAAGGTTCGCGGTTGAGTTCCTCCCCGGCAGGCAGTTGCTCTTGCAGAAATTCGAGTCGTCGCTCGAGGCCCTGTGCAGACACATGCCCGAAATAACTGTCGGTGGTATATCCGTCGGGGATCGGATATTCCGGTAAATAGGCCTGTCCCAGTTCGAGACGCAGGTTGCAGGCACTCGCAATCGCCACCGAATTTGAAATCGCCGCGGGGATATCGGCAAACAATTCAACCATTTCATCGGCTGAACGCAGGTACTGCTGGGGTGAATATTGTTTAGGCCGTCGTTCATCGTCCAGGGTGAAGCCGGTACAGATACATACCCTGACTTCATGCGCCTCGAAATCGGCTCGCATCTATGAAACGCACATCGTTGGTGGCCACTACCGGTACCTGCAACGACTCGGACCACTTAACCGCCTGACTTATATAGGTTTCTTCATGCGCGCGCCCGGTACGTTGTAATTCGAGAAAGAACCGTTCGCCGAAAATGTCACGCCATTGCTGCAGGCAGGTTTCGGCCAGCTCGGTATTCTGAATCCGCAGTGCCAGCCCGATATCGCCCTCCAGGCCAGCGGATAAGGCGATCAGGCCATCGTTTGCGTCGCGCAACCAATCGATTTCGATAGTGGCGCGATCGGCGGTCTGACCCTCCAGGTAGGCACGCGAAACCAGCCGCTTCAGATTCAGGTAGCCCTGGTCATTTTGCACCAGTAAAACCAGGCGACTCAGGGTTTCAGTGCGGTCCGGATGATGAATCCATACGTCGGCGCCAAATATGGGCTTGACGCCCATGGAGGTTGCCGCCTTGTAATGTTTGACCACGGCAAACATGTTATTGAGATCCGTCAACGCGACCGCGCCCATGCCCCGCTCACGCAGTTTTTGTACCAGTGGCTTCAATCTGATCGTGCTGTCCTGCAGCGAGTACTCGCTGTGCACATGAAGATGAACGAAACGATTACTCATCTAAAGCAGGTCCCTGACCGGCCTGAAACTGCGCCGATGCACGGGCGACACCCCATGCTCCTGCAGCAGCTGGCGATGAAGTTGGGTTGGATAACCCTTGTGGCGGGCAAACTGGTACTGGGGGTACAACTGATCGAGTTCGAGCATCTGACGATCGCGATATTGCTTGGCCAGTATCGAGGCGGCCGAAATACAGGGCTCCAACAGGTCTCCGCGGACAATCGCAAGCATCTGGTAACCGTCGAGCCGCGGTAGCCGGTTGCCGTCGATCAACACTTGCCCGGGTTTTAAACTCAGTCCCAGCACCGCTCGCTTCATCGCCAGCAGGCTGGCCTGCAGGATATTGATGTCATCGATCTCGTGCTGGCTGGACTCCGCAATAGCCCAGGCCTTCGCCCGCTGTTTGATTTGCTGCTCCAGTGCCGTGCGCCGTGACGCCGAAAGTTTTTTCGAATCGGTTAATCCGTCGATCGGAAAATTCTCATCCAGGATGACTGCCGCCGCAACCACCGAACCCGCGAGGGGCCCACGTCCCGCTTCGTCGACACCCGCGACAAGCTTCGCAATTGGGTTTTCATCCATATATAATGCGCCGTTTGCAATTCATCCTTACCACTATGTCACAATTACTCAAGGTTGCGGTTGTCGGTGTTGGCCACCTCGGCAAATGGCATGCAGACAAATATGCCGCGGCCGCCGATTGTGAACTGGTTGCAGTGGTAGATACCAATCTTGAGATTGCCAGGGATATCGCACAAAAACATGGTGCTGACGCTTACTCCGATTACCGCGATATCATCCCGCTGGTCGACGCGATCAGCCTGGTGGTACCAACTAGCCTGCATTATAAAATTGCGCGCGTGTTTCTGGAAGCGGGAATTCACTGTTTGATCGAAAAACCGATAACCGAATCGATCGCGGAGGCCGAAACGCTGATTGAAATCGCCCGCAATAAGCAGCTGGTACTGCAGGTTGGACATATCGAGCGTTTTAACAGTGTGATGATCGGTATCGTCGAGCGTCTCGATAAGCCCCGCTTTCTCGAATCGACGCGGCTGGCCCCGTTCACGACACGCGCCACCGATGTCAGTGTTATCCTCGATTTGATGATTCACGACATCGATATCATCCTCGACCTGATCGACAGCCCGATCAAGCGGATTTCAGCGAGCGGGATTTCGGTACTATCTGACACCATCGATATCGCCAACGCGAGAATCGAGTTTGAAAATCACTGCGTCGCCAACGTTACTGCCAGTCGTATCAGTCGCAAGCGTGAGCGCAAACTGCGCATTTTTCAGAGAAACGCATACCTGTCGGCCGATCTCCAGGACAAGCTGCTTGCGGTAAACTGTAAAAGTGAAACCGATAACGATGAGGGTTACCGGGATATCAGACATGAAGAACATCACTTCGAAGATAATGATGCGCTTAACCTCGAAGTCCTCGACTTCATTAACGCGATAAAAACCGGTGGACGTCCGAAAGTTGATGGCGAAGACGGCAAACGTGCACTTGAAACCGCGATCGCAATCACCACACAGATCAAAGAATCCTTATGAATATACCCATGGTTGACCTGAAGGGTCAGTACGAATCGCTGCGGCACGAGATTGACGACGCGATTCTGCAATCTCTAGCCGAGACGCGTTACATCCTTGGGCCCAATGTGCAGGCCTTTGACCAGGAAGCCGCCGACTACCTGGGAGCCGGGCATGCGATCAGCTGCGCCTCGGGTACCGACGCGTTGCACCTTGGCTTACTCGCGGCCGGGATCAAGCCGGGTGACGAAATCATCACCAGTGCCTTTACCTTTATCGCCACCGGTGAAGCAATCAGTTACATCGGTGCGTTACCGGTTTTCGTCGACATCCAGGCGGACAGTCTGAATATTGATCCCGACAAAATACGGGCGGCGATAACCAGTAAAACCAGGGCTATCCTGCCAGTGCACCTGTTCGGCCGCCCAGCCGATATGAATGAAATACAGGCGATTGCAGATGAATTCGGATTGCTGGTCATCGAGGACTGCGCCCAGTCATTTGGTAGTCGCTACGAGGATAAAATGACCGGTACCATGGGTGCAGTCGGCGCCTTCAGTTTTTTCCCGAGTAAAAACCTGGGCTGTTACGGTGATGGTGGAATGATTACCACCAATGACGACGCGGTCGCGGCGCAGATCAGGCTGCTGCGTAATCATGGCAGTAGCCAGCAGTATCACCATGATGTAATCGGCTATAATAGCCGCCTCGACGAGTTACAGGCGGTTATCTTACGCATCAAGCTGAAACATATCGATGACTACAACCAGCGTCGCCTCGAGGTTGCCAGGTCCTATAATCGCCTGCTTGCAGACAGCCGTTTCAAGACACCGGCCATAGCCGATGATCGCGACCACATATTCCATCAGTATACGGTTCTGTGCGACGAGCGAGACACTGTACGCGAGCATGTCATCGGCCAGGGGGTTGCCTGCGCCGTTTACTACCCTATTCCGTTACACCAGCAGAAAGCATTCGCCAATACCGTGCAGCCCGTTTTGCCAGTCACCGAGTCTACCGCCAGTCGTTGCCTGTCGTTGCCAATATTTCCTGAAATGACCCGGCAGCAGATCGAAACTGTTTGCGAGGCTATCCTGAGCGCCTGATGACCCGGGCACATGTCATGATCCTGGCTGGCGAAGCTTCCGGCGATGCGCACGCCGCCGAATTTGTCGAGCAGCTGAAGCTCGAGCAGCCTGACATTGAAGTCAGTGGTATGGGCGGCCAGGCCATGCAAAAGGCGGGCGTCGAGGTTTTCTTCGACTCTTCGATAATTGCCGTAGTCGGTCTGGTCGAAGTCCTGCACCACTGGGGCGATATCAAAAAGGCGATGGCAATCGTCAAACAGCATCTCGAAGAAACCCGCCCTGACCTGCTGGTGCTGGTGGATTACCCTGAATTCAATCTGAAAATGGCACGTCATGCCCGGCAACTGGGAATCAAGGTTCTGTTTTACATCAGCCCCCAGGTATGGGCCTGGCGACCAGGGCGCATTCACAAGATCGGCAGTCTCATCGATCACATGGCAGTGATCTTCAAGTTTGAAAAACAATTATACGAAAACGCGGGTATTCCGGTCAGCTTTGTCGGGCATCCGCTGGTTGACAAGGTAAAGACTGATGTCGACACACAAGGCGCTCGGGTGAAGCTGGGGATATCCGCGACGGCAAAAGTAGTCGGGCTGTTCCCGGGCAGCCGCCGCAGTGAAATCACTCGCCTGCTACCGGTTTTGTTTGCCACGGCGCAGCAGATGCAGGCCCGCGACCCTGCGCTCAGGTTCCTGTTGCCGGTAGCCCCCAGCCTCGATTTCGAAGCAATATCCAGGCAGGCAGCAAGCAGTGGGCTCGATATTGTCGTCACCAGGGAGCAGTTATACGATGTGATTTCAAGTTGTGACGCAATTGCAACCTGCTCGGGCACGGTTACACTGGAAATCGCCCTGCTCAACATTCCCATGTGCATACTGTGCAAGATATCCTGGCTATCCTATTTGATCATGCGTCGGCTGGTCACGATTCCACACATTGGCCTCGCCAACATCGTCGCCGATAAGGCCGTGGTGCGGGAATTTTTTCAAGGCGATGTCAACCCGCAGACCCTGAGCGCGGAATTATTCGAGTTGATCGAAAATCAGCAGTACCGGCAACAGGTCAAGGCCGGACTGGCCGAGGTGCGGGAAAATCTCGGTGCCGGTGACGGCGCTCGTAAAATGGCGCAATTGGTCTTGTCGCTGTTGGAAAATAAACGTTTGCAGAACATTTCGGAGGAGTAATGGGTACCAGGGGACATTCTGAAGGCATCACCATGAGCGGCGGCGGACTTTACTCGCTCGCTACTATCGGCGCCAAACACGTTATCGATGCCGCCACGCCGATGGTTGTGGATGCAATCAACAGCCTGCCACAGCAAACCTTTGCCAATGGCTTTACTTTTTCAGACATGGGGACCGCCGATGCGGGAACTTCGTTGGCCATGATCGGCAAAGCAATCGACGCGGTCTCCGCACGCGCCCCTAAAGCGCCGGTTACGGTCGTCTACTCGGATCAACCGCGTAATGATTTCAACGCGTTAATCGCCAATGTTTATGGTCTTGGTCCGTTCGAAACTTATCTCGATCGTCGCGATGACATCTTTCCCATGGTTTCGGGAACGACTTTTTACAAGCAGATCGTTCCCAGCGGAACCCTGGACATAGGCTTCTCGGCTACCGCGATGCACTGGCTAAGTAACAAGGTTTGCAATATTTCCAATCACGTACAGGCGGTCGGGGCCAGGGGTGAAGAACTGGAAGCATTTCGTCGCCAGGCGCACCAGGACTGGCGGCAGATACTGTTGCATAGAGCGCGCGAATTAAAACCGGGCGGCAAGCTGGTGTTGATCAACTTCGCGCGCGACGAACAGGGCTACTATCTCGGCAACACCGGCGGCGTCAATATGTTCGATACCTTCAACCGGATTTGGCGGGACTTTCTCGAGCAGAATCGAATCACGCTCGTGGAATACAAGAATATGACCCTGCCCCAGTATTACAATTCTGTCGAAGAATTCAGTGCGCCATTGCAAAACCAGGATGAGGCCGTTTACCAGGCGGGCTTGCGCCTCGACCATATCGATACCCGAATCGTCAAGTGCCCGTTCGCCGAATCCTTTGTCGAGCATGGCGATGCCGCGCGCTTCGCCGAAGAGTATATCCCGACAATCCGCAGCTGGAACGAAAGCATATTCTTCAACGCACTAGCAGACGATCGTCCGCTCGAAGAACGCCGCCAGATTATAGAGGACTACTACGGGACCTATCGCGACCTGGTACGTACTAATCCAGCCGGGCACGGCATGGACTATGTGCACGCCTATACGGTGATTTCGAAACAGTCGCTTAGATCATTCCAAGCCGGTCCCTTCGACAGGGGTCAGAGCACAATTTTCGGAACTAGAGGGGGCAGTAGATAAATGGTTCGGCGAAAGTGGGGATCCGAGGTATCGGGATCTTGAGGTCATGACGGCCCTGAGATTCCCGTTCGCGCGGGAAGACCTATAGCCTCGATGGGATTAAAGTCAGGTTTCGACCGGGTAGCCGGCCTTTTCCCAGTCCGGCATACCGCTATGACTGATACAGGTAATGTGGTTCAAACCCTGAAAATTCAAATTGGTGGTCGAAGTCTGGGCGCGTCGACCTGATCGACAATACAGGTAAATCTGCTCAAACTGTTTCAGTTCATCGACATGGGCGTTTTCTGTGCCCATCGGAATGTTGCGACTGCCGGGCACATGGCCGCGGGCAAATTCCTCGGGCGTACGATTGTCCAGAACCAGGTTGTTTTCAGGCAAGGCTTGCCACACCTGGTGCAGGTCATTCATATCAAAGTCGCGCAGCAGGTAACGATTCGCGTCGAAGTTGATGCCGACACTCATGTTTGCCGGCACGGCTTCATTGATTCTTTTCGGCATATCCAGGTTCAGGTTATTCATCAAATCGATAAATTCCTGGCGGGAACGGTTGCCGCTCAGTCTCGGATTCCAGGCTTTTTCTTCGCCAATCGTCGATGAGGTACGACCATTGTAATCATGCCCCGGGTAAACGATGGTATCGTCGCTGAGCACAAACAATTTCTGCGTAATGCTGTCGTATAGCTGACCCGGGTCACCAAACTGGAAGTCCGTCCTGCCGCAACCACGAATCAGCAGCGTATCACCACTGAACAGCATGCCGTCACAAAAATAACTGGTGCATCCGCTGGTATGACCGGGGGTCGAAATAGCTCTTATCTGGTAATGTCCCAGCGTAATGCTATCCCCATCCTTTAGTGGGAAATCGATAGCTTCTATTCCCGAACTTTCACCATAGACAAGCTTGGCGCCGATGGTTTCACGTATTTTACCCGCCGAGGTGATGTGATCGGCATGCGCATGGGTCTCGATCGCATACAGTAACTCCACCCCCAGTTCGTTGATGATCTGCATATCCCGATCGAAGGTTTCCAGCACCGCATCGATGATCGCCCCTTCGCCGGTATCGGTATCGATCAGCAGGTAGGTATAGGTACAGCTTTCACGATCGAATAACTGTTTTACAGTCAGTTGGGGTGTGGTCATGTTGATTTTGTTCCTGGGTAAGCGAAGCTAGTGTAATTTTTACAATTGACGATGGCAAATGACAATGGCAATTTGGGGAGGTTCGGATATTATTCCTGTACATGAATCCAGATGAAATTATCGGCCAGCTAGAATTGGACCCGACAGCAGTCGCACTGCTGATTATCGGGATTGCTATCGTATTGATTTTACTCGTCACTCGTAAGCGCTTGCAGCTACACATCGGTGAATGGCGGATTCAACGTTGCCTCAAACGAATAGGCTGCGACCAAATCCGCAATTTTATTTGCCCTGACGGTCTCGACGGTTATTACACCATCGACCGGCTTGCCCTGGTTCAGGATGCGATCCTGCTGATTGCCTACAAACCATACGGTGGCAACATTTACTGCGCCGAGCGTATTGCCGAATGGACCCAGGTAATAGGGAAAAAGAGCTTCAAATTTGAAAATCCGTTGTTTGAGCTGGAAAATCAGCTGACTGCCTTAAAATTACTGGCCGGCGGGATGCCGGTACATGGATTTCTTTTCTTCAATCACAGTGCTGCATTTCCCAAGGGTCATCCGGAAGTGGTACTGAATCCAGACAATATTCCGGATCGCTTTCTCGGCGCAAACTGCAACCCGGTAAACCCGCAGGTCCAGGCTGCATGGGAACAGTTGAAAGCACAGCAGAAACAGCCCCGAGCGAATACCCGGGCAAGTGTTAAAACTTGAAATGTCCGCATAGAAGGCCCAGAATGCTAGCGTTGTATGAAGGGGGTTCGAACTCATAACTCCTGAGCACTATAAAAATATAATCAAGCAACATCCATAATAACGGAGAGAATCAGCAATGAAACGTCGTGATCTACTTAAAGGTGGCGTTGCCGCCGCCCTCGCCACCGGAGCTGCAGCTGTTTCAGCACCTGCGATAGCTGCAAAACAAATCGAAATTACCATGGTATCCACCTGGCCGCGTGATTTTCCGGGCCTCGGCACGGGAGCACAGCGCTTTGCCGAACGCCTGACCGCAATGACCGATGGCCGCATCAAGGTTAACTATTTTGCTGCCGGGGAACGGGTCAAGGCTTTTGACTCTTTTGACGAAGTCGCTTCGGGCAATGCGCAGATGTACCATGCCGCGGATTACTACTGGAAAGGCAAGCATCCGGGCTGGGCCTACTTTACGGCGGTTCCGTTCGGCATGACCTACACCGAAATCAACGCCTGGATGCAATTTGGCGGCGGACAGGAATTGTGGGATGAACTCGCCGCCGGCTATGGCCTGAAGTGCCTGCCCTGCGGTAATACCGGCGTACAGATGGGAGGCTGGTTCCGTAAGGAAATGCGCTCCGCTGCTGACTTCAAGGGCCTGAAAATGCGTATGCCTGGTCTCGGCGGCGACGTCATCGCCAAACTCGGGGCGTCACCGGTATCACTGCCGGGTGGTCAGATTTATGAAAACCTGGTTTCCGGCGCGATCGATGCAACCGAGTGGGTAGGTCCCTGGAATGACAGTTTCATGAAGTTTTACGAAGCCGCCAAGTTTTATTACTACCCGGGCATGCACGAACCGGCGGCACAGTTGTCGGTCGGCATCAACAAGAAGTTCTGGGATGGCCTGAGCAAGTCCGACCAGATTATTGTAAAGGCCGCGGCTGAAATGGAAAATTCAGTCATGATGTCGGAATACAACGCCAAGAACGGAGCTTCACTGGCAAAACTGATTTCCGATCAGGGCGTTAAACTGAGGAGTTTTAACGATGACATTTACGACAGCTTCGGTGACGCCGCTGCCGAAGTGTTTGAAGAAGTTCAGCAACACAGCGCGATGGCGAAGAAGATTCATCAAAGCTTCCTCGCGTCGCGAGACGAAGTGGGTGCATGGGCCAAGATTTCCGATCAGGCCTACGTTGCGCAACGTAACCGGGTACTAGGACTCTAGGACTGGAACTGCTGTGAAATTGAAACGGAGTCTGCGGACTCCGTTTTCTTTCGTCCGTGTTTTGACTGCATGATGATAAAAGAAAATATTCCACTGATTACGCGTAGCTTTGCTTACGTCATGGTCAGTGGCATATTCCTCTACCTGATCAACAACTACCTGGTTTACTGGCAGGACATGCCAGGAAGTTACGCATTATTCTCTCACTACGGCTGGCTAGGCTTTGAAGTCGAAGCGCTCGCTGATGAGCAGATTAGCCAGGGCTGGATCCAGGTTATCGGTTACCTGCTGGTGTTACTGGGCAGCGTGGCTTACGTGGTTAAAACCGGTTCACGCACGCTCATCCAGGAAAGCATTCGCCTGTCGGCGATTTCTGCTTACATAGTTCGTTTCGCCTTCTGGTCGGTAACCCTGGTAGGTTCGATCGATATGCTGATCTCCTTTCTGCGCGTCGAAAGCCTGCTTGAGCCGATCGTCGGCGAATGGCTGACCCAGCAACTGGGGCGTCCCATATTTCGCGGCACCTATGTGCATTATCCATTGATCGTGATTTCGCTATTTGTCGCCGCCTGGCTGCGTCATATCAGCTTTACCTGGCTCGCGTTGATGTGTGTGCTGTCTGAATTCCTGATCGTAATTACCCGTTTCGTATTTTCATACGAGCAGGCTTACATGGGCGATGTCGTGCGTTTCTGGTACGCGGCATTGTTTTTGTTTGCCAGCGCTTCGACGCTGGCACAGGAAGGACATGTGCGCGTAGACGTGCTCTACGCCGGATTTAAACGGCGGCGCAAGGCTTTTTTCGATTCGATCGGCTGTGTTTTTCTAGGCATGCCGGTTTGCTGGATTATTTTGATGCAGGGCATGGGGGGGCGCGGTAACAGCATAAATAGCCCGCTGCTCAGCTTTGAAGTTTCGCAGAGCGGTTACGGCATGTACGTCAAATACATTATGGCCGGCTTCCTGATCATATTCTCGGTCACGATGCTGATTCAATTCGTCAGCTTCCTGCTTTACAACGTCAGTCAGCTGCTCGATCGTCATGGCGCTGAAGATCAGCCGACTTATAGCCAGCTGGTCAGGGAGAATAACGCCTAGATATGGAGCTGTATTTCCTCGTCCTGCTGATTGCGATCATGGTATTTGCCCTGACCTCGGGTTTTCCGGTTGCATTCGCCCTACCCGGTTCGGCGATA
>CAWCBX010000228.1:0-19813 GCA_963793595.1 uncultured Gammaproteobacteria bacterium
GCAGGTTAACCATCACGCAACCGGTTTTGGCGTGGCGACGAAAATGGGTCGCGCGGGCGAGACTGCTGGTAATAATCCCGGCAGTAAGTCCGAAACGAGTGTCGTTCACCGTCGCGATCGCCTCATCGTAGGAGTCGACCTTGATCACGCAGGCCATAGGTGCAAACAGTTCCTCGCGGTTTACCTGCCAGTCGTTGCGGGTACCGACGAAAACCGCCGGGTTCATGAAATAACCCTCGGTAGCGCGCTCGACGCGTTCGCCGCCGCACAGCAGTTCGCCGCCCTCCTGTTTCGCGAGCTCGACATTGGCGAGGTTTTGCTGCAATTGGGCATCGCTCGCTACCGGGCCGATCTGCGTACCGGCTTCGAGCGCATGCCCGACAACCATGTTGCGGGCGCCCTCGACCAGGCGTTCGACGAACTGATCGTGGATATCCTTGTGTACTACCAGGCGCGACGAGGCGGTACATTTCTGACCGGTGCTGCCGAAAGCACCTCCCAACGCACAGACGAGCGCCGTGTCCAGGTCGGCGTCATCCATTACCGCGAGTGCATTCTTGGACCCCATTTCAAGCTGGATCTTGGTAAAGTTGGCCACCGCGGCCTGGGCGATGCCACGCCCCACCGGCACCGACCCGGTAAAGCTGATCGCGTTGATCTGCGGGCTTTCCACCAACGCCTGGCCGACAGCACTTCCGGATCCCATGACGAGATTGAACAATCCTGCCGGAATGTCCTGGCGGGAAATGATTTCCGCCAGTGCTACCGCACTCGCCGGCACCAGGTTGGCTGGTTTCCAGATCACCGCGTTACCGAACGCGAGGGCGGGGGCAATCTTCCACACTGCAGTGGCGACCGGGAAATTCCACGGTGAGATGATCGCCACGGTGCCAACCGGCTCGCGGCGCACGTCGACTTCGACGCCGGGGCGCACCGAGTCGGCATTGTCACCGATCTGGCGCAACGCCTCGGCAGCGTAGTAGGTAAAGAACTGTCCCGAGCGATATACCTCGCCCTTGCCCTCGGGCTGGGTCTTGCCTTCTTCACGGGCGAGCAGGGTCCCGAGCTCGTCACAGCGCGCAATCAATTCGTTGCCGATCGCCATCAATACGTTGTAACGCCGCTCGAGTCCGGCTTCGCCCCATTCGCGCTGCGCCGCCTGGGCGGCGTCGAGGGCGCGCTGGAGTTGCGCGCTGTCAGCCTGGGCGTAGTGGCCGATGGTGTCGGACAGGTCGGATGGATTAATGTTGGCGACTTCGCTGGTCCCGGCAAGCCATTCGCCGGCGATGAAATTCTGGTTCAGGTTGGACATTTTGGTTCCCGGAAATGACGCGAAAAATAGTCCTACACCATAAATCCGGCTGATCGCGCCGTCAATGGCCGTTTTGACAGTTTAAACCGTCGCTAGAGGCGGGGCCCCGGGATCGTGGCAGCATAGTGAGATCCCCGCTTGCGCGGGATGACTAGAGAGAGCGGAGATGGCTTAAGGGAGAGCGGGGATGACTTAGAGAGAGCGAGATGGCTTAAGGGAGAGCGGAGATGGCTTAAGGGAGAGTGGGATGACTTAAGAGAGAGCGAGATAACCCTATACCTTGTCATTCCCGCGCAAGCGGGAATCTTGAGGCCTAACCATTCTCGGGATATGCTGATACGTCGGCTCGCCACTTGCGCGGGAATGACGGCGGAAAAAGGGTTTAACCGCGGGATAAAAAGGACAGCAGGGCCTGGTCGCAGTTTGACCGGCAGAATCAGGCGGCAGGTTCTTTCGCTTCCAGGTAATCGGTCATGTTTTCAGAAGACAGGGGTTTGCTGAAATAGTATCCCTGGTAAATTTTGCAACCGTACTGTTTCAATAAATGAAACTGTTCCAGGTCTTCGACGCCTTCGGCAACCACATCGAGACCAAGGTGCTTGGACAGGGCCAGAATCGACGCCACCATTGCCTGATCGCCAGAATCGTCGCAGATATCCTTGACGAAAGAACGATCGATCTTGATATGGTTTACCGGCAGGTTTTTCAAATGCGCCAGCGAGGAATAGCCAGTACCAAAATCATCCAGCGAAAAACTGATACCACGATTGATCAGCTCCTGCATCCGCAGAATCGCATCATCGAGGTTATGGATAATATTGTGCTCGGTTACCTCCATGATGACATTTCGCGAAGGCACATTGATACGTTCTAGCTGGCTTTGAATATTATGCGCGAACTGCGCATCACGAAACTGACGCGGACTGATGTTGATGCAGAGCATGAAATCCTTCTGCACCAGTCCACTATCCATCCACAGCGTCATTTGCCTGAGCGCGGTTTCTATCACCCAGCCACCCACTTCGACAATCTGACCGGAGGACTCGAGCACATCGAGGAACTCAGCCGGCGCTACGACGCCCAGTTCAGGATGGTCCCAGCGAATCAGGGCTTCGGCGCCGATTATCTCCATCGCAGTATTAACCAGCGGTTGATAATAAAGCCGGAACTGGTCTTCCTTCAGCGCCCGGTGCAACTGGTTTTCGAGCTCGAGTTGGCGGGTAACATCGCTGCTCATGCTCTCGCTGAAAAATTCGAGGCGATTGCGACCTTCACGCTTGGCCTGGTACATCGCCGTATCGGCATAACGCAGCAGGTCATGGCCACTGGCTTCATCCTGAGAGATCATCGAAATACCGATACTGGCGGTGACATACAACTCGGTGTCGTGGATGCGGCATTCCATGCTGATAGTGTCACGGATCTTGTTGGCAATGTCGCGGGCATAAGCTATCGCTTCCCTGCCGTCCAGGCTCAATCCCGACAATATAACAATAAACTCATCGCCACCCAGCCGCGCCACGGTATCGTCACCGCGTAAATGCGCCTGCAGGCGCTGCGACATTTCCTGCAGTACGAGGTCGCCCGCGGGATGCCCTAGCGAATCATTGATGTTCTTGAAATTATCGAGATCGATAAACAACAGTGCGCCGAAAACCTGGGTACGCCTGACGCGCGCCACTTCCATGTCGAGACGTTTGGCAAGCTCGTTGCGATTTGGCAAACCGGTCAGCGTGTCGTAATAAGCAAGGTACTCGACACGCTCCTCCGCCGCGCGCAGGTGGCGGATATCGCGCGCAATGGTGGAAAAGAATTCGATATCACCACGATTGTTACGATGCGAGATCAGTACCAGCGAAGTCAGCACCTGTTCGCCGTTGAGCGACAGGAAGGTTGTTTCCTCGGTCCACATACCCTCGCGAATCGCACAGGGGATACCTTCACTGAGGATTTTCCGGCCATCGGCGGGAGAATGGAAATCAGCAAGTCGGATACGGCTGATATTTTCGTTCTTGCCAATTCCGAGCAGGTTGCGACCTGCCTGGTTGATATAGGTTACAAATCCATCCAGGTTGGCGATACAGATCAGGTCCGGGGTGGCTTCGAGTATCGCGGTCAGGCGTTGCTGGCGTTCGTGGGCAAGTTTCTGCTCAATGACCAGGCGCCATTCACGCATCACGCGACTCGCCGTGCGCGGCAGCGATGCCATGGTTTCCCGGGTTTTGATGATATATTCCGCCGCACCCGACTTGATCGCGTTGACTGCTACCTTTTCATCGCTGTAGCTGGTCATGACGATAGTGGGGCAACCTGATCCCGGGTTTAACAATTCGGTACCATGACCATCGGGCAACCTGACGTCAGTAATGATCAAATCAGGGCTGGAGAGAGCGATCAGGGATTTCGCCTGTTGCAGGGTCGCGGTAACAACCAGGCGACAATGCGACTCAGTTTCAAACGCACGATTGATCAGGGCAGCATGATCCTCGTCATCCTCGACCAGCAATATATTGTATTCGGGCTGATTGCGCATACCGTTGCTTTTATTCTTATCCTTGCAGGAAATATTCTCCTCGGGTTATCGGCAGGCGCCTGTTTAACCTAAGATAATACTTCTGATTTCGGCACACTGCTGCTCACCGGTTTCAAGTATTTCGGCGAGATCGTCTGCATTGATATCCAGTTGCTCGACCATGCTTGCCAGCCTGGTATCGGATCCGTTCGCAGACACAGCATCAGTTTCTGCCAGCAGATTAGCGAGAGCGAGTATCAGGGTCGCCGACTGATTACTTTGCGCGAGCTGATACTGGTGATGACAGCGGGTTAATTCACTCAATGCCTCTGACAGGCCCCAGGCCTTGATCAACAGCGCGCCAACCTCGGCATGATCGAAGCCCAGAATTTCGCGCTCGGCCTGATCGCGAAGTTGATGCTGTTCGTCTATTTGCCGCTTGACCGCGCCTGCCAGGGCAGCTTCCTGCTGATAGATTACGAGCAGGCCGAGATCGTGCAGAATCCCTGCGAGAAAAAGAATTTCGGGGTCATAGCCTCCCACCGATCTGGCGAGCAAGCGTGCGATAATTCCACAGCGCATACTATGCGACCAGAATTGATCGATATCGACACCTTTATAATCCAACGCGGTCATCGCGCCGATGACGGTGGTCGCCAACACCAGGTTGCGCAAATCGAGCTCGCCAATAAGTCCAACCGCGGAACTGACTGTTTCAATTTCCCGCGGAAAGCCGTAGTAGGAACTGTTGGCGATGCGTAACACGCGCGCGCTCAAGGCAGGATCATAGGCGACAATTTCGGCAATCTGGTCACGACTATGTAACGGATCATCGATAGTTTCCTGGAGACGCAAATATATTTCCGGCAAGCTGATTAAATGCAGGACAGAATCGACTAACAGCTGAGGGGTACTCACTCTGGCACCATTATCCATGGTCTACATCTGATTAATACTGTGCACTGAGTATAGACGGGATACTATAAATCTGTGCAGGGAATATATTCGCGTCCGGGGTTTACCGCCAGGGGTTCTGGTTCCATGCCAACCAGTAGTAACCGAGGTCCTCCATCAAGGCTTCAAACTTCGAAAAATCCATCGGTTTTACCACGTAACTATTGGCGTGATACTCGTAAGACTGGGCTATATCCTTGTCTGCCGACGAAGTCGTCAGGATTACGACCGGCGTTCTTCTGGTGTTTTCATCAGACTTGATACGGCGCAAAACTTCGAGCCCGTCCACCTTGGGAAGGCGCAGATCGAGCAAAATGCAGTGTGGTCGGGGATACCTTTCTTCATCGAAGAAATCACCCTGATGAAAAATATAGTCTAGCGCCTTCTGCCCATCGTCGACATGGAAAATCACGTTCGAAACCTTGTGCTGCTCAAAGCTGCGCTTAACCATTTCGGCATGCGCATCATTATCTTCAACCAATAATAATTTCAGCGGTTCGCCAACTGCATCTGCATTCATATTTCAGTTCCTCCTGGAAGCGCTAGCGTAAAACAAAACCGACAAGCCTGTCTATATTCCTGCACCGCGATGTTGACGCTATCCTCGTGAATCCCGATGATTCTCTTTAGCAAACGACCTTGTCCCTGATTTTGGCCTGTGCCGTCGCTTAAGCCGTGCCAGGTTCATTTCCATTTCGGGTTAAATGCGTCCGGCCTCGGATAACGTGAAGTGATATCGAAGCGGGTCAGATCCATATGGCTGCGCGTATATTCCTTGGAGGCATCACGCGCCGGGTTGAAATCCCAGCCCTGGTAACGGCCGACCCGCAAGGCAGCGTGCACCGCGCGGCGACGCTCCTGGTCATGAATCACGGCTTTGCGTAAAGCCCCGGTGTCCCAGTAAGCTGCGGCCTGGCGCCGAAAATCCGCAAGCAATTCATGATCGAGCAAATTCTCGAGCTCATCGGGATCATTATCGAGATCGAAGAGTAATTCCGGATCGGTACTGCAGGAAATGTATTTATATTGCCCGCGCCGGATCATCAGCATTGGCGCCGCGGTACCCTCGGCGAGGTACTCACTGACACAGGTATCGGGATCATTGCTGGCGTCACCATCGCATAGTGGAATCAACGAGCGCCCATGCAAAGGATCGATCGGCGGTGGCGGAGTCACACCCGTTGCCGCCGCCGCGATATCGACCAGTGTCGGCAATACATCGACCTGCGCCACCGGCGCCGCTACCTGGCGCGCGCTGAAACGACCCGGCTGATGCACGATCAGCGGGATGCGATTCGACCATTCACGGAAGCTCATTTTGTACCAGAGCCCAAATTCGCCGAGCATGTCGCCATGGTCCGAGGTAAAAATAATCGTCGTGTTTTCGGCCATGCCGCATTCGTCAAGCGTGGTGCGCAACCGCCCCAGCCACTCATCGATATAACTGACATTGCCGTAATAAGCGCGGCGTGCGTTGACTATCTCCTGTTCGCTGACATCCACTGCATCGAGCGCGATCACTTTTTCGAGGCGCGCATTATGTGCATCCTGGGTCGGCGGGCGGGCAACGGTGGGTAGCGGGATATCGACACCAGCGTATAAATCCCAGTACTTCTGCCGGGTTGCATAAGGATCATGCGGGTGGATAAAACTCGCCACCAGGCACAGCGGGCGCTGGTCTTCGCCGCGCGCATGATCGTAAAGCACACGCATCGCCTGGGTGCCGACTTCATCGTCGTAGGCAAGCTGATTGGTAATTGCCGCAACCCCGGCCTGCTTAACGCTCGACATATTGTGGTACCACAGGTCGATACGTTGGTCGGCGTTTTTCCAGTCGGGGACCCAGCCGAAATCGGCCGGGTAAATATCGGTGGTCACGCGGTCCTCGAAACCATGCAACTGATCCGGCCCGACAAAATGCATTTTGCCAGACAGGCAGGTACGGTAGCCCATCAGCCGCAGGTAGTGCGCAAAGGTAGGCATCGTCGCTGGCATGTAGGAGGCGTTGTCATAGCCGCCACAGGCTGAAATATTCTGCCCGGTCATGAATGCGTAGCGCGCCGGGGTGCACAGCGGGCTGGAACTGTAAGCCGCGTCGAAACGCACGCCTTCAGCGGCGAGCCGGTCTATATGCGGGCTTTTGACAGTAGCATTGTGGTAACAACCGAGCGCGAGGGCACTGAGCTGATCCGCCATTACTATCAAGATGTTCTGCATATGTCGAAGCCTGGTTTAGCGCGTTATTTAGAGGAGGTTCTTGCCGTCAAACACGGTTACCTCGAACCCGGTGGTATCGAGACCTTCGATACAGCCCAGGTTGACCCTGCAATGCCCCGGTATGCGCAGCATTTCATTGTGGGTATAAATGCCGCAATGCTTGCAAAAGTAGTGTTTGGCAACCTTGCTGCCGAACTCATACAGTCCGATATCTTCCGGCTTAGCCTCGATATTCAGAGCCTCCAGCGGGATCGCCTCGGTGCTCATCATCGCGCCCTTGCGGGTACAAATCGAACAGGTACAGCGTAATCCCTGCGTGATTTCTTCGCCGTCGTAAGAAAATTTGATGGCGCCGCAATGGCAACTGCCCTCGTAATGCTGTGTCATAATTCCTCCTGATGAACTGACTATGGCCCTATTTTATCGCAGAAAACAAAAACCGGTTTACGCAAAAGAAATACTCGCCACGCTGAATGAGGCTATCGATACCTTCGCGCCAGGCACTGGATTCCGCGGATGTAATTATGTTCTGCTTGACCGCGGTGGCGGCAAAATTATGCAGCATATTGGCCGAAAAACTATGTTCCGAATAACCGGCGTTCAGCAGCGGAATTGCCTCCACGCGCAGCGCGCCAAAACCGATTCGCTGGAGAACAGGACCAAGTCGACGCGGTAGATTCGGATTAGCTACCGCCAGACCCCAGGCATCAAAAATCTTGCGTGTCATCACCTGGTCGAGGCTGTTGACAACCGTACCGCTCCAGTCGGTTTCGATGATAGCGATTCGTCCACGCGGTTTCAGCACACGATGAATTTCCTGCAATGCCTTATCCATATCCTCTACGTAAAGCAATGTCTGGGTACAGCTAGCGGCATCAAAGCTTGCATCTTCGAAAGGCAGAGTTTCGATGCTGCCCTGTTGCAGGTTGACCTGTTCGAGCCCGGCGCAGCGTCCGCGCGCATGCGCGAGCATGGCATCGCTGAAATCGACCCCTTCGGCGCGGCCTTCGCTGCCTACAGCCCGCGCCTCCTGCTCGAGTAACAGGCCGGTACCGCAGCCGGCATCGAGCACGCTTTCACCGCGTGTAAGCGCGAGTGCTGCGAGCGTACGCAGGCGCTGATTCACGATCTCGGGGGTCTGGTAGCTGCGCTCGATAAGCTCAGCGGCTTTTTTATCGTAAGTTTCCATTGCGGCAGGCAGCTATTTCAGTCGCTGCTTGCAAGACTGAGTTTGAGCCCCTGCTGATAATACTCGGCAGCCCTGGCGGGTTGCTGCAATTGTTGGTCGAATAATTCGGCCAGCGCCAGACAGGCGGCCGGGGTCGCCCTGGCACCGATGCTGGCTTCAAGATATCCCTGCGCCTTACCCCATAAACGCGCGCGCATTGCAATTCGCCCCAACGCCAGCAGCAGGTGTTCATTGTGGCCAAAATCATCCAGCCATTTTTCGACACGCTCCAGTTGCGCATTGGCGTCTTTGGTCTGAAAACGCCCGTAGACTTCAATCAGACCATCATCCCATTGTTTATCCAGCGATTTGAGCAGCAGTTGCTCAGCTTTGCTGTTATGCCAACCCTGCTCTGCCATCAGGTCGATATATAAATGTAACATCCGGGCATCGGCCTGCAGCGCCTTCGGGATTTTACTCCAGGCATTATCGAAGCTTGACTGGCTGCTGGTAGCGAGCTCGAGGATGCCACAGTAACCGGCCACTTCCATTTCTACCAGTTTCGCCTCCTTGATGAGTTTCTTGCGCCGTACGTCGGGCAAAATCTCGACCAGGGCCTGCCAGTCCTGGAGGTCATAGTAAGCGCGTGCCAGTAGCATGGTGACATAATTGTGGCGCGGCGCGATGCCGTGCAGATGCATCAAGGTGGCCAGCGCCTGTTCGGTTTGATGGTGCGCAAGCTGTAACTCCGCCTGCGTTACCCCGATGGCCAGCTCCGCATCCGGCCTGGCTTCATGCGCCGCCTTGAGATAGGCGTCGCGCGCATCGTGCTTGCCCTGCAACTGCGCCGCACGCGCCGCGGCCAGGTAGTGCACCAGTGGGCTATCACTGGAATCAACGAGGCGTACGAGGTGGTTTTCAGCCTGCTCGAAGCGGCCTTCGGCAAGATCGATCAAGCCCTGGTTGAGCTGACGTCGTGCCTTGCTAAAACGACGGTCTTGCGACAGACGCTGCATGCTACGAGGTAAACGCCACAGGCCACGCAACAACCTGATGCAGTAGTAAAATGCGATCACCAACACGAGCAGGACCCCCAGCGCAAACGCGAGCGTGGTCTCAACCGTGTATTCGTGGTAGCGCAGCAGGACAAAACCAGGTTCGTCGCGCACTATCAGCGTCACGCCAAGCACGACAATCGACAGCAACAACAGCAGTAACAATAGTTTGACGATGAACTTAACCATTGCCGGGCTCCGTGGTTTCCGTTACAGCTGGGCTGGGTGCCTCGGGCGGCGCCTCCTCACGTTGACTGAGAATGCGTTGCAATTCACGCAGCGAACCGGTGATGTCCGGTTTTTCGGGCTTGAGCACCATTTTTTGCAGGTCTTGCAACTGGGTCATGAAATCGTGATTGGCCGCGTTGTCGAGATCGTAGAATTCGCGGAACAGGCGCAGGCTTTGCTCGAGCAACAGCTGGTACTGGCTCGCGTTGCGTTCAAGCACGGCCCAGCGCGCCAGCTTGAGGTTATCTTCCAGGCGGTCGCCGACGTCGGCGCTATTGGCTTCGATTTCGCTGGGCCTGGTCGCCTCGTTACGCACTTTGACCAGCGAGTCGATAAAAGCGGTGAAGCGCCCGAGCCAGTCCTGCGGCGCTTCGACCTCGTCTGGCGTCACGACAGTTTCATCGATACGCACGGCAAATCCGGGTTCGAGTACGCGCGCCTGTCGGCCCAGTTGCGCCAGGATCAGCGTCATGCCGACCAGGTCGGCGCGTTTACGGGTTTTCAAATCGGCGATTTCCTCGCTGATCATGACTCGCACCGGCAACAGGCCCGGGTCGCCAGTCAGGCCGATCCTGTCACTCGCCGCCTGCAGTGTTATTGCGGCACCTTCGAAGTCATCCTGCAGGATCAACTTGTGCTGTGCTACGCGCATCAGGTATTCGACTTCGGCCAGCCGCCAGTCGTTCTTGTCACGCCCGAACAGTTCATAGAGTTTCTCGCTCGAGTCCCGCAGCCCCTGCTGTTCGAGACCGAGCTGATCGATTTTTTTGCCCAGATTGTCGATATCGCCCTTTAGCGGAGACAGACTCGCGTCGAGCCGGGCATTGGCGGCCTTGCTCGCGAGCTGTTGTTCGAGCCCGGCGATGGTCGCGGTAATGCCAGCGGTGTAGTCGCGCGTGACCTGCTGCTGTTGCCACCAGTAGTAACCCGCGGCACCGGCGAGGGCGAGGATCAGCAGGAAATTTAACAGGCTTAACCAGGAGCGGCGTGGTTTCGGCGGCACTTTGGGCTCAGGCAACGCTTTCGGCAAGGGTTCAGATTCCGCTGCAGAAACAGATGCAGCGTCACCAGAGTCGTCGACAACCGGCTCAGCATCTGCGCCGGCATCACCGAGTTGTACCGGATCCGGATCGGTGGATAAACCCCCGGTACCGGCTTCCTTGTCGCTGGACAAACCCTCGGTATCCACTTCCTCGTCACTGGATAAACCCCTGGCATCCGATTCCTTGTCACTGGATAAACCCTCGGTGTCCGCTTCCTTATCGGCGGACAAAGCCCCGGTATCGGCTTCCTTGTCACTGGATGAATCGTGTTTTTTCATATGTTGGTCATGGTTTACAGCTGATCGGCCCAAGCGCAAATCGCCTGCTGAATTCCTTTGTCGCTCGCGCTGCGCGCGATAATGATGGAAGCATTATGTCCCAGTTTTAACGCCGATTCACGCATTCTTTCGCTAATCAAAAGCCAGGGAATCCGGCGCAGACGCTCCGCTGCTGCCGGAGCAACCAGCTCGAACAGGTTATGCATCCCCTCATTGCTGGTTAGAATTACCAGCGTCGGAAATGCATTTTCGACCAGGCGATCGAAGTCTGATACAGCGCAGTTCGGCAGCTCACGCCGGTAAACCTCGCAATAATCGACCTTAGCGCCGCGCGCCGTAAGTTCATCGCCGAGCAGGTTACGCCCTTCCTGGCCGCGCAAAATCAGCACGCGTTTACCGTCAACCCGTTGCAAGGCATCCGCTTCGAGCAGGGTTTCGCTATTGTAGGGTGCGCCGGCAAGCAGGCATGAATCCAGTTGCGCAACCCGCTGTGCGAGCGCGAGCCGGGTCGCCGTGCCGATCACGCCAAAACAAAGCCCGGGCTTGAATCGCGTGCTATCAATATAGCGGAAAGCATTATCGACCGCGTTACGACTAACAAACAATAATATGTCGTACTCCGATATTTGCTGCACCAGGCGTTGCCGGGAGATACCAGATTCGTGCGGGACGATGTCGATAACCGGAAAGGACAGGATCTGTGCGCCTTCCAGTTCGAGTAAACTGCTGAGTTCGGCCTGCTGATGCGCCGGCCGGGTGTTCAGGATTAGCTGGCCCTGCAGCCGGCCCGGCACGGCTACTCCTGCAGTCCGGCGAGGATACGATCGGCGCCCTGTGCCAGTAGTTGCTGCGCCAGTTGCACACCAAGTTCATGCGCTTCGGAACTACTACCGCGGATTTCGGCACGTAGAATTTCGCTGCCGTCGGGTTCACCGACGAGGCCACGCAGGTAGAGTTGATCCTCTTCGAGAATCGCGTAACCCGCTATCGGCACCTGGCAACCGCCATTCAGGGTCTGATTGAGGGCACGCTCGGCGGTAATCCTGAGCGTGGTTTCGGCATGCGCCAGCGGTGCAATCAGCGCGCGCAAGTCGTCATCGTCACTACGAATCTCGATGCCGAGCACGCCCTGCCCGATCGCCGGCAGACATTGCTCGGGCGCAAGTGCGGCCCTGATACGTTCGCCAAAACCGAGACGTTGCAGGCCCGATGCGGCAAGGATGATGGCATCGAATTCACCAGCATCGAGTTTACCCAGGCGGGTATTGACGTTACCGCGCAGCCAGTCGACACGCAGCGCGGGGTAAGCTTCGCGGATCTGGGTCTGACGGCGCAGGCTGGAGGTGCCAACCAGCGCGCCGGCAGGCATCTTATCGAGACTGTCGTAACGGTTAGAGACGAAAGCATCGCGCGGGTCTTCGCGCTCCATCACCAGCGCCAGCTCAAGCCCGTCGGGAAAGTGTACCGGCACGTCTTTAAGCGAATGCACGGCGAGATCAGCACGCCCATCGAGCAGTCCCACCTCGAGCTCCTTGACGAACAGGCCCTTGCCACCGACCTTGGCGAGCGGTGCATCGAGCAGCTTGTCGCCACGGGTTTTCATCGTCAACAGTGACACTTTCAGCTGCGGATGCAGGGCTTCCAGCCGGGCCGCGACATGCTCGGCCTGCCACAGCGCCAGCGGGCTACCGCGGGTGGCAATACGTAGTTCGGAGCGGGGTTGATTCATATCGAATTAAAGGTTCCTGATGATCTTGCGCACACCGGGCAAGTGCCGACGACTAACCTCGAGCGAGTCATCGATATCACGAAAGGTGACCTGGTGGCCGTCATTTTCGGATTGCATTCCGGCCAACCGCGACAGACTGACCAACGCATTGCGATGAATACGATAAAAGCGGTCTCCAAATTCGGTTTCGAGCGCCTTGAGTGGATCTTCGATGAGAACTTCACCTTCATGGTGGCGCACGGTGACGTACTTCTGCTCGGCGCGGAAATAGTAGATTTTCTCTATCGGAACCAGCACCAGGCTGCCGCGCACACGTGCACAGATATGCTGGCGTGGTTCAAGCTCGGACAAGACATCGTCGCTTCTGCTCGCCTGGGCCCGCGTCGGGCGAATGGTCGCGTCCAGCGCAGCCTGCAGGCGTTCCTGCTTGACCGGCTTGAGCAGGTAATCGACGGCGTGGGTTTCAAAAGCTTCGAGCGCGTGGTCGGAAAACGCGGTGGTGAAAATAACCGCTGGCGGCTCGTCCAGCTTGGCGATATGTCGCGCCGCCTCGATGCCATCCATGCCTGGCATACGAATATCCAGTAAGACGATATCGGGTTCCAGGCTTTGCGCAAGGCCGAGCGCCTCTAGCCCGTTGACCGCTTCACCTACCAGTTCATGGGTATTGATTTCGCGCACCATACGCGCCAGGCGATCGCGTGCCGGTTTTTCATCGTCGACTATCAGTATCTTCACACAACCTCCGCCGTCGGGATGGTTAGTTTCACAGTATAACGCGCCTCGGTTTCGGATAAATCCATCGTCGCCGCACCATCGAACGCCAGTGCCAGGCGCTCACGAATATTTTCGATCGCCATCTGGTTACCCTTGCGCCCGCGGGAACTCTGCTCCGTCATCAACGGATTGGAGATCGATATCTCAATATTAGCATCCGACGCGGTAATCACAATGTCGATGACTCCTCCCTCCGACAGGGGTTCGATGCCATGGTAAATGGCATTTTCCACCAGCGGCTGCAAGGTCAGCGCCGGCAAGGTCAGGAATGGTTCGGTAGCGGGCAACTGCCAGTTGACTGTGAGCCGGTCACCGAGACGCAGGGCTTCCAGGTCGATGTAACTACGCGTCAATTCGAGTTCCTGCTGCAAGGATATGCTCGCCTCGGCCGCGAGGCTGGCACGAAACAAATCAGACAGGTTTTCGATGGCATGTTCGGCCAGGTCGGGTTGATCGTGCGTGAGGCTGGCGATGGTGTTCATACTGTTGAACAGAAAATGCGGGCGGATTCGTGCCTGTAACGCCTGCAAACGAGCCTGCGCCTGCACCTGCAGGTGCAGCTCGGACTCGTAATGCAGGTAAAAATAACGCAGCGCCAGGCCGACCAGAATCAGGGCAATAGCGAGATTGCGCATCAGCGTGAAACCGACATCCTGCGCGGTAGGGCCAAACTTCAGCATGCTAGCGAAACCCAGGCTCAGATAACTGGCCAGCAGCGTCATCAGCAGGGTAACCGAAATTGCAAATATGGTCGTGCGCAGGTGGTCGCCAAACCATTGATGGCGTGTCGCCAGGCACAATACCGCGGCCGTGCTCAGACCGACCCACAGCATGACTACTGAAATCAGCGCGATATGCACGAACAGGCTGCTGCCACCACTGTAACTAACCAGGGCGAATACAATCGCAAACAATTCAACCACCAGCAACAGGCGTAGAAATGCATCCGCATTGCAGAAATCGGGCAGGTAAGTCTTGTTTTCGGAGCCGGTTATACTTTTTTCCGGATTATCTGGCATAAAGAGTTGATTTGTTCGTCGCGCGCTGCAAGCATACAACAATATCAGCCGCAATGTGTCCTCGTATTGTCGGCCTATCTAACCACAGTCGACAGATCAGAAACCGATGAGCAAAGATGATTCCCGCATGTGGGGCGGGCGATTCAATGAACCCACAGACGAGTTCGTGCAGGCCTTTACCGCTTCGGTCGGCTTCGACCGCCGTCTCGCGTATGCGGATATCGAGGGATCACGCGCGCACGCGATGATGCTGAAGCATATCGGCGTGCTCAATTCCGATGAACTCACCGCGATCAAGTACGGCCTGCAACAGATTCGCGAAGAGATCGACGCCGACAAGTTCGCCTGGTCGGTGGCGCTCGAAGACGTGCACATGAACATCGAGGCGCGCCTGACCGAGCTGATCGGTGAGGCCGGTAAAAAACTACACACCGGGCGCTCGCGCAATGACCAGGTCGCGACCGATATCCGGCTCTACCTGCGCGAGCAGATTGCACTGTGCCAAAGCGGCATACGCGCTTTTCAAAACGGGTTGCTCGACCTGGCCGAGCGCGAAGCCGAAACCATTCTGCCCGGCTTTACCCATTTACAGGTTGCGCAACCGGTCAGTTTCGGTCACCACATGCTGGCCTGGTTCGAGATGCTCGAACGCGATCACGGCAGGCTGCAGGATTGCGCCGCGCGCATGAACCAGATGCCACTCGGCGCCGCCGCACTGGCCGGCACCTCTTATGATCTCGACCGCGAGTTCACCGCCGAGATACTCGGCTTCGAAATACCCTGTCGTAATTCGATCGATGCGGTCAGCGATCGCGATTTCGCGATCGAGTTCTGCGCCGCGGCGGCGATCTGCATGACGCATTTGTCACGCATGGCGGAAGAACTGGTGCTGTGGTCGAGCGCACAGTTCGATTTCATCCGCCTGCCGGACCGTTACTGCACCGGCTCGTCGATCATGCCGCAGAAGAAAAATCCGGATGTACCCGAACTGGTGCGTGGCAAGGCCGGACGCGTGAGCGGGCACCTGATGAACCTGCTGATGCTGATGAAAGCGCAACCGCTGTCATATAACAAGGACAACCAGGAAGACAAGGAACCGCTGTTCGATACGCTCGACACGCTGATCGGCTCGCTGCGCGCATTCGCCGACATGGTGCCCGCGCTTGCCGTCAACAAGGAAAAAATGTACCAGGCCGCGCAGCAGGGCTACGCCACCGCCACCGATCTGGCCGATTACCTGGCGAAAAGAGGCCTGGCGTTTCGTGACGCGCATGAAGTGGTCGGGAACGCGGTGGCGTTTGCCATCGAACAGGGAAAGGATTTGAGTGCCTGCACGCTCGAGGAACTGCAACAGTTCGACGCGAGCATCGAAGCCGACGTGTTCGAAGTGCTGACGCTGGAAGGCTCGCTCAATGCGCGCAACATCACCGGCGGCACCGCGCCCGAACAGGTACTGTTCCAGGTCAACGCCGGGCGCGCAATGATCAGGGACTAAAACGCGGTAACGCCGTTACCGTAACCCCGTTCCATTATTTTTTGGGTCACTCCCGCGCAAGCCAGCGCGACCCGATGGGAATCTCCTGCAGCGACGTCATTGGAATATTCCGACGCAAGGCCGGATGAGGTCATACGAGGCGTTGTTCCAGCCACTCGGCGAGATGAAAGATCTCCTGCTCGGACACGCCGTGCGCCATGCCCTTGTACTCGTGCCATTCAACCTCGTAGCCTTCGCGTTCGAGCACCTTCTGCGTCCGATAGGCCAGGTCAACCGGCACCACCGGATCGGCTGAGCCGTGTGCCAGCAGGATCGGAATAGCGGCATTGGCGTCGGATTTTTCACTTTCCAGCGAATCCGCCAACGGCAGGAAAGTCGACAGGGCCATAATACCGCCGAGCTGCTGGCGGTAGCGCAGGCCGGCGTGCAGCACGATCGCCCCGCCCTGGGAAAACCCGGCGAGCAGGATCCGCTCCGGCGCGATGCCGTTGTCAATTTCGTCTTCGATCAAGTCATTCACCAGCTGCGCCGACGCCCGGATCCCCTTTTCGTCGGCTTCGGCACTGATATCGGCGGTACGGATGTCGAACCAGGCACGCATGACAAAGCCCTGGTTGATGGTTACCGGCATCATCGGTGCATGCGGGAAGACAAAGCGGATGCTGATCCCGGGATCGAGCCGTAACTCGGGAATGATGGGCTCAAAGTCATGCCCGTCGGCACCAAGGCCATGCAGCCAGATGACAGCTGCATCGGGAGCATGCACGCCGGTCTCAATTACCAGGGAATCTTCAGCCATTACGCGTCTCGCAGGATACAAAGGCCGGCATTATAGCGGCGGACAGGCAATCCATCACGCATTATTCAAGTCACTGAGCGGACTGCGCACCCCGCGGGCGCCGCGTTTCAGCACATGCGTATAGATTTCCGTAGTTTTGACATCCTGGTGACCGAGCTGTTCCTGCACGGTGCGGATATCCGCACCCGATTCCAGCAGGTGTGTCGCAAAGGAATGCCGCAGCGTATGACTGGTAACGTGTTTTTCGATACCAGCCTGTTGCCTGGCCTGCCTTAGCATACGATTGATATTCGACTCGTCGGCATGATGGCGTCGTAACAAGCTGGTTCCAGGCTCAAGCGACAATTTCGAAGAAGGGAAAAGATACTGCCAACCCAGTGTCTTGCTGGCATCCATGTACTTGCGCGCCAGCGCATTAGGCATCCACACACCGGCATACTGCGCATGCTGGCTATCCTCCCTGAGAAGCATGCGCACCCGCTCAATCTGGATCTGTAATAGAGGCGACAACTCGGGTGCCAGGGTGGTGAGACGATGATGCCGCCCCTTGCCATTCCAGATCTGTAGCTGCTGATGGTCAAAATCGACATCCTTAACGCGCAGGCGTATCGCTTCGGATCGGCGCAATCCAGACCCATATAAAAGCGAAGCAAGCAGATGCGAAACACCCGTCATGCACTGCAGCAAGCGGGACACCTCGCCACGCGTCAAAACGACTGGCAGGTTACGCGCCTTGTGAGACCGATTGAACTCACCCAACTTGCCAAACGGTTGCTCGAGAACCCGATTGTAAAGAAATGCCAACGCGTTCAAAGCGACTTTCTGGGTTGATACGGAAACCTTGCGAGTGACCGCCAGATGGGTTAGAAACAGCTCGACCTCGGTCGCGCCCATCTCTTTCGGATGTCGCATTTGATGGAAAACGATGAAATACCTGATCCAGTATAAATACGACCGGATAGTGCGTTTACCATAGTGCCGGGCGGCCATATAATCGGCAATGGAGTTCAAAAACGGGGAATTGCTGGCGGTAGCTGCTGACATAGTACGAATCCTTTCGTTAAACTATGCGGCAACCATACCAACTTCCCTTGCCAATTCAAGGGTATTATCAGGTCAAATACCTGATAACGAAAAAACAAATTATAAGGAAGAATTTTCCGTTGAAATTCAGCAACTTTAAACCACCCTCCAACCCCACCCAGAATTATCAGGTCAACCTGCTAATATTTATTAAAAGGTCAAAGACCTTTTAAATAGGCTGTTATGTGGCAATCAACTTGATATCCGGTAACTGAGCATGAGTGTTTCATTCAAAAAAGCAGAGCCGTCTGACCTACCTGTGCTAATGCGCTTCATGCAGGAATTTCATGAATTTGATCACACCGAACCCTTCGATAAAGCTCCGGCGAAGATGGCTATGGAAACTGTGATCTCAAATGAACGAGTTGGACTGGTATGGTTAATCAAATCCTCCGGCGAAGATGTTGGTTATATAGTGTTAACGCTGCATTACCGACTTGAGTCGCGAGGGACATGCGCTAATTTGGATGAACTTTTTATAAACGAAGCAAACCGTGGTCAGGGAATTGGCCGCAAAGCAATGGAGTTTCTCGAGGATACTTGTAAGGAGCGCGGCGTTGAAGCCTTGCAATTAGAGGTAAAAAAGGACAATCCCGAGGCAGCATCTTTATATGAGAAAGTGGGGTTTGAAAAACTTGATCGTGATTTCATGCTTAAAGATATTGCCACATAACAAGCGCATGCAGGCGGACCGCCTCAAGCGCTACGCGCTTGCGCCGGCCGCTGATGCGAGGCGTTATGTGGCAAAAATCCAATATCTCAATGTTGTCGATTCCAAATCAAGCCATAGGCTCGACTTCTAATCCACAGTGCTTGCACACTTTAGCTTTTTGGAGTATCGACTCGGCACAATGTGGGCACTCTCGTTCGGGTGCCGCACTTGAAAAGGAAGGTTCAACACGGCCACTACCTTGTTTTGTTTGACTGTCTCGGCGCGTACCGCGAGACACTTTCTTGCTACCGCATTCCTTGCAACGCCAACCACCGAATTGAATGGTTACTCCGATCCAAATAATTATCCAAAGGCCTGCCGTTACAGGAACGCTCTAAGATTAAATGGGAGAAGGTGGTTAGGAGATCTTCGATATATATTGCGGTTTGCCTGACATGTCTTGCAATATCCGCCTGTGGTTTGATGTGCCATACCTAGCCATTAAGAAATGATATTACTTCAATGTTAAAATCTAGACGCTTAAAAATAAACCGAGAATTTCATTATCTATAAAACGCCACATAACAATCGCATGCAGCCGGACGCAGCAAAGCTGCGCCGCTGATGCGGGGCGTTATGAGCATTAAAGCTACCCCAATTTCTGCGTTTCTATTCGGATTTTGGACAGCATTTATTATGGCGACATCTGATGCCCTGTTTGGATATTTCGGGGTCAACGAGGATATCGCCCAAATTTCATTTTTAATAATAGGTGTAATTTTTTTCATCGTCCCAGGCTTCTTTTTCGTTCTTGGTTTGGAAAACTTCCGCAGTACACCGTGGCATGGTTTCGAGTCAGAGAGGATCAAAGCGTTTCCCGCAATGACTCTGAGGCTATTGTGCTGGTTCTTTGGTGTCGTAGTATTTGGATTTCCATATTCGGAATTACTTAAAGCGGGATTGAGATAGTCATTATGTCAATAGTTCTTATAGCATTGGTCAAAAATGCTCATAACAAACGCATGCAGTCGGACATTTTGCTCGCTACGCGCGCAAAATGCCGCTGATGCGAGGCGTTATGTGGCAATCAACTTGATATCCGGTAACTGAGCATGAGTGTTTCATTCAAAAAAGCAGAGCCGTCTGACCTACCTGTGCTAATGCGCTTCATGCAGGAATTTCATGAATTTGATCACACCGAACCCTTCGATAAAGCTCCGGCGAAGATGGCTATGGAAACTGTGATCTCAAATGAACGAGTTGGACTGGTATGGTTAATCAAATCCTCCGGCGAAGATGTTGGTTATATAGTGTTAACGCTGCATTACCGACTTGAGTCGCGAGGGACATGCGCTAATTTGGATGAACTTTTTATAAACGAAGCAAACCGTGGTCAGGGAATTGGCCGCAAAGCAATGGAGTTTCTCGAGGATACTTGTAAGGAGCGCGGCGTTGAAGCCTTGCAATTAGAGGTAAAAAAGGACAATCCCGA
>CAWCBX010000229.1:0-28621 GCA_963793595.1 uncultured Gammaproteobacteria bacterium
CACGCTTGGTGACCTCGGCTTCTCTGACTTTGCGGGTTCAGGCATCGTGCATATGGCGGGAGCGGCAGCTGCGCTTGCTGGCGTTATGTTACTCGGCGCTCGTAAAGGCAAGTATGGCAAGGATGGACATATCAATGCGATTCCGGGCGCCAACCTGCCGTTAGCTACGCTGGGTACTTTCATACTCTGGCTGGGCTGGTTCGGATTTAACGGTGGCTCGGTGCTGGCTACGTCATCTGTCGAAAGCGCCAACGCGGTTGCAGTTGTGTTCATGAATACTAACGCGGCTGCAGCGGGTGGCCTGATCGCAGCATTGCTGGTAGCCCGTATAATGTTCGGTAAGGCCGATCTGACGATGGCATTGAATGGTGCCCTGGCGGGCCTGGTTGCGATTACTGCGGAACCGTCCACACCAACTCCACTGCTGGCCACGCTGTTTGGTGCTATTGGTGGTGCGCTGGTCGTGTTTAGTATCGTTACCATGGACAAACTCAAGATCGACGATCCGGTCGGTGCGATCTCAGTACATGGTGTAGTAGGTCTGCTCGGCTTGCTGCTGGTGCCAGTGACCAATGACGGCGCCAGCTTCTCTGGACAGATCTACGGGGCATTGACGATTTTCGTCTGGGTATTTGCGGCCAGTTTCGCAACCTGGTTCGTGATCAAGATGATCATGGGTATCCGGGTCAGCGAGGAAGAGGAATACGAAGGCGTGGACCTCGCAGAATGTGGTATGGAAGCCTACCCCGAGTTTGCCAAGGCCAGCAGTTAAATTTGGCCGTTGGCTCAACTGAAAAGAGGCCGGCAGGGATGCTGGCCTCTTTTTTTGTGTGCTACCATAGCAATCAAATCAAACTAGCTAGTCATCATGTTGTGCCATATTTACCGCAGTAACCGAAAATTCGATACCTATCTTTATCTGGTCGAGAAGGACGATTTTTCGGTTGTCCCCGAGGACCTGTTACGTATCTTCGGCCTACCGGAGTTCAGTTTTAGTTTCGATTTGACGCAGGAGCGAGTGCTCGCCAAGGAAGATAGCGGTGTGGTGCTCGATAACCTCGCCAACCAGGGCTACCATCTGCAAATTCAAGATGACGTCCTCATAGATCAGATGCTCGCCATGAAGGCGGTAAACTGAAATTACTTCGCCAGGTCCGCGAATCCCGGATGAATCTGCGCACGGAGCAGAGTGCTAGAGACGGTCCCTCAGGGCGTAGTAACTCATTCCCAGCACCATCCCCGGCCAGCGCAGTAAATCCCCACCGGGAAAATTTCGCGTCGGAATTTTCCCGAACAAATCAAAATGCTCAGCTTCGCCGGCAATCGCCTCGGCAATCAGTTTTCCCGCCAGCGTAGCCATCGCGACTCCCTGACCGGAGTAGCCTTGTGCATAGTAGGTATTGTTTTTCCCTAGCCGCCCAAAATGCGGCATGCGGTTTAAGGTGACCGCGAGGGTGCCACCCCAGGCATAGTCGATGCGGCTGTCTTCGAGTTG
The DNA here is from genome assembly GCA_963793595.1 of uncultured Gammaproteobacteria bacterium. GTDB lineage: Bacteria > Pseudomonadota > Gammaproteobacteria. The sequence goes on from CAWCBX010000229.1 coordinate 1,496, forward strand.
AGGGTAGACTTGCAGCATTGGTTTGCGCACGAAACTGGCGATATCGGCCGGAAAATTTTGCCGGTAGTTTTCACCGCCGCCGAACAGCATGCGTTTATCCGCTGATAAGCGATAGTAATTCACCACGAAACGCGAGTCGGCGATAGCGACATCCCGCGGATTGATTACGCTGAGCTGTGCGTCGCTCAAGGGTTCGGTGGCGATAATAAAATTGTTGATTGGCATGATCTTGCCGGATACGCGTGGTTCCAGTTTGCCCAGGTAGCCGTTACAGGCAAGCACGACGCTGTCTGCTTCGACGATCCCCTGTTGTGTCTTGATGCGGTTGGGACTGCCTTCCTCGAAACCTTCGACGACCGTCGATTGGTAGATGCTGGCACCGGCGGCGAGTGCCGCGTCGGTCAGGCCCAGCGCATAGTTGAGCGGATGTAAATGCCCGGCGCCCATATCCAGGCTGCCGCCGAAGTAGCTATCACTGCCCACCAGCTCTGCCATTGCGTCTTGCTCGAGGTACTCGATTTGCTGGTAGTTGTACTGGCGTCGCAGAAAATCGACGTATGCCTCGGTGCCACGCGCGTAAGCGGGTTTGTGATTTGGGTGCGCAATACCGGGTTTCAAATCGCAATCGATATCGTGTTCGACGATGAGCTGCCTGGCCAGATTCTTGGCAGCCTCGGCCAATTCCCAGAACTGCCGCGCGGTATCCGTACCAACCATCGCGGTGAGTTCTTGCTGATCCTTACGCTGCCCGCTGCAGAGTTGCCCACCATTGCGCCCTGAAGCTCCCCAGCCCGGTTTGCGTGCTTCAAGCAAGACCACATCGTAACCACGCTGGGCGAGATGCAGTGCAGATGACAGGCCGGTATAACCGGCACCGATAATACAGACATCGGCGCGGCGCGAACCGTCTAGCGAGGTTAGTTCGACACTCCGATTTTGACTCGCATGGTAATAGGAGTTCGGATAACTATCGGAGTCGCTGCGATCCTGGACTAACTTGAAAGCCATGTTGCCAGAATCAGGCGATCGCTTGCTGTGTCAAATCGAGACACTGCCAGGCACGTTCGATAAAGATATCGACTTCCTCCGGCTTCAGTATCAGTGGTGGCGAGATAATCATCGCATCACCGACTGCACGCATTACCAGGTTATTGTCAAAACAATAGTCGCGACAGATACCGCCCACGCCCATGTCCTTGTCGAACTTGATATAGTTTTCCTTATCCTTGACCAGTTCCAGCGCGCCCAGCATGCCGACGCCGCGGACTTCACCGACGAGTGGATGTTCACCGAGTTCGCGCAAACGTTTCTGCAAGTACGGCGCCGTGGTTTCACGCACGGTTTGCACGATGTTTTCACGCTGCATCAGTCTGATATTGGCGATTGCCACGGCCGCGCAAACGGGGTGCCCGAATAGGTATAACCATGATTAAGCTCGCCGCCCTGGTTGATCAGTACATCCATGACGCGATCGGCAACCATGACACCACCTATCGGCAGATAACCTGAGGACAGGCCTTTGGCGATCGGCATCAGATCGGGTTTCAGGTCAAAATAATCGCTGCCGAACCATTCACCGGTGCGGCCGAAGCCACAGATGACTTCGTCGGCGACCAGCAGGATGCCGTAGTGTTCGCAAATCTTTTTCACTTCAGGCCAGTAACTGTCAGGGGGCACGATGACACCACCGGCGCCCTGAATTGGCTCAGCGATGAAGGCCGCCACCTTGTCGACGCCGAGTTCTTCGATCTTGTCGGCAATCGACTGGGCTGCCTGGCGACCGAATTCTTCGCGGTCGAGATCGGTGCCGAGTTCACAACGTTTGGCAAACCAGTTGGGTTGTTCGACATGTACGACATCCGGAATGATGCCGCCCTGTGCGTGCATTTCGTCCATACCACCCAGGCTGGACGCGGCGATGGTGCTGCCGTGGTAGGCATTCTTGCGACTGATAACGACGCGTTTTTCAGGTTTGCCCAGGATATCCCAGTAACGCCACACCAGGCGCAATACGGTATCGTTGGCCTCTGAGCCGGAGCTGGTGAAAAATGCATGATGCATATGCGCGGGTGTCACTTCCGCCAGCAAAGCGGAGAGTTCCGCCGCGGGTGGCGTCGAGGTTTTAAAGAATGCGTTATAGTAGGGCAATTGCTGCATTTGCGCAGTCGCCGCTTCGATCATATCCTTTTGCCCGTAGCCCATGTTGACACACCACAGCCCTGCCATCATATCGAGCAGTTCGTTGCCTTCAGAATCGGTCAGGTAAACACCCTGTGCCGATTCGATAATGCGTGGCGGCTTTTGCAGCAGGTCGTTCGGATTGGTAAACGGGTGCAGGTGGTGGGCACCATCCTGGCTTTGCCACTTCTCGGTATTACTCATATCCAGCGCAGTTGATTGGGTCATAGTGTTCACCTTAGACTTTTAACAGTAAATGCTCCCGTTCCCAGGGGCTGATCACATTTAGAAAATTATCGAATTCAGCTTCTTTGACTGCGACATATACGTCGACAAAGGCATCACTGAACACTTCGCGTAGTTCTTTGTTTTCGGCGAGACTGTGCAACGAATCGTACCAGTGTCTCGACAGCTGGATCGGTTCGTTGTAAGCGCTGCCGGCCAGTGCTTCGGTTGGTTGTAGCTCCCTCTTCATGCCGATATAACCACAGGCGAGCGTGGTTGCGATTGCCAGATAGGGGTTTACGTCGGCGGATGCAATGCGGTTTTCGACGCGCATCGCTTTGGGGTTATTGTCGGGTACGCGAAAACCGGTGGTGCGATTGTCGAATCCCCAATGGAAATTGATGGGGGCTGCCATCTCCTTGACAATTCGGCGGTAGGAATTGACATATGGCGTCATAAGCGACATGGCAGCGGGCAGAAACTGCTGCAGTCCTGCGATATGACTAAGCAATAATGCGTTGGGCATACCGTCCGCGGTCGAGAATATATTTTCACCTGTTTTCAGATCTTCGACACTCTGATGAATATGCATCGCGCTGCCGGGCTGCCCTTCCATCGGTTTAGCCATAAAGGTGGCGTACAAGTCATGGCGCAGGGCGGCTTCGCGTACGGTGCGCTTGAACAGAAACGCCTGGTCGGCCAGTTCCAGCGGATCGCCGTGGAGCAGGTTGATCTCCATCTGACCCATACCTTCTTCGTGAATCAGGGTATCGATTTCGAGACCCTGGGCCTCGCAAAAATCGTACATATCATCAAACATCGGATCGAAATCATTAACCGCGTCAATATTGAAGGATTGTCCGCCACGTTCGGCCCTGCCGGTGCGACCGATGGGCGGCAACAGGGGATTCTTTGGATCATGGTTTGGTTGTAGCAGGTAAAATTCGAGTTCAGGCGCAACTACCGGTTTCCACCCTTCGGCGTTATAAAGCTCAAGCACTCTGCGCAAAACCTGGCGCGGAGAAAACTCGATCGGATTGCCTGTCATGTCAAAACAGTCATGGATCACCTGGGCTGACGGTTCCCGCGCCCATGGCAACAGGCGAATCGTATATGGATCTGGCTTTAGCAGCATGTCGATGTCGAGCGGATTAATCTCGTCCGTCAGATCTGGGTAATCCCCGGTTACCGACTGCATGAAAATTGACTGCGGCATACGTAAGGTAGTGGTGTCGGTGAATTTGGCGGCCGGCATGATTTTACCGCGCGCAGCGCCCGCGAGATCGGGGACTATACACTCCACCTCGGTAATATGGTTTTGTTCAATCCAGTCTTTCATTTAAGGTCACACAGTTTGTTTCAGGGATAACTCGCGGTAAGCCCATACCGCCGTTTTGCACTGCAGAAGGATAGCAGTGAAATTGAAAACCTGGCAATTGTGATCACAAAAATAATGAAAGTCAAATATGCTATGACGCTTTAGTTCAGGCTATCAGTTACCTGCCGATTGACTTTGGGATTGGCAAAGGTATAGCCTCGCGGGATTGATATTGATGACTTAAATTCAGGGGAGATGACATGGGAGACGCGTTCAATCTACGCAATCGAAAAGCGGGTGGTGGTACCGAGGCTCTTGGCGACTGGGGTGTCGATTGTGAGTATGGCGTGCTGCGCGATATCTTGCTCGGCCCGGCCGATAACTACCAGTGGCTGGAGACCAGCTCGGTGTCCAAGAAGAGCATTCGTCGCAACTATGAATTCGATAACGCGGTCGCGCGACGTCAGCACGCAGAAATGGTTGCGGCCTACGAGTCTGCCGGACGTCAAGGTGCATATGCATGAGCCCGACCCGGAATTGCCGTACCAGATTTTTGCACGCGACTCGTCGGTAATGACACCTTACGGCGCGATTATTACCAGTATGGCCAACTGGTGGCGGCGGGGCGAAAACTTCCGTGCGATCGAAACCTATGAGCGTCTTGGTATTCCGATTTATGATTACGTCACCGCGGGTACTTTTGAAGGCGGCGATTTCAATGTGATAGAACCGGGTACCGTCCTGATCGGTTGGGAAGGAGACGAAGGTCGCAGCCAGGAGCAGTCTGCCGTGCAGCTCAAGAACTGGTTTGAGGCCGAAGGCTGGGAAGTTAAATTAACCGACCTGGATCCGTTTTATGTTCATATCGACTTAATGGTGGTGATGCTGGCGCCCAAGCTGGCAGCGGTCTGTCTCGAGTCGACCGATCCCGATGTGGTCGACTGGCTTAAATCGAAACAGATCGAAATCATTTCGGTGCCGTTCCAGGATACGCTGGACCTGGGCTGTAACGTGGTCGCGCTGGGTAACGATCGCGTGTTGTTACCCGAGAAGAGTCATGTGCTGAAAGAGAAGGTTCGCGCTCACGGGCTCGAAGTGTTCGACCCGGATGTTTCGATGATAACCCCGGGCGGTGGTGGGGTGCACTGCATGTGCCAGGCGCTGCGCCGCGATCCCGGTTGATCGAGCCGCGTGCCCTGATGTCATTCCAACGCGAGGGGTTTCCCCGGTTTCCCCTTACAGTGGGTGGCTACCTCGGAGGACAGTCCGCAAAAGGCGCTCCCAAACGGCATGCGCCGTTTGGTACATCCATGTGATCGCTTGGAGCTCGGCGTCCTGCCTCGCTACACTTTTGCGGACTGACCCCCGAGGTAGCCTTAGCACGCCCAGTGAATCTGCGATCAGTTGTTTATTTCGGGCAGTAGAGCATTGTGAGGGTTTGACGCGTTGGAATGAGGCTTAGGCTTCTTCGCTCATGCTCAGTTCGAGTTCGCGCTGTTTCTGCTGGCGGAACATGATCCAGGCAGCGACCAGTACTCCGATCGCGACCACGAGGATGATGATTGTCGCGAGCGCATTGATGTCGGGGCGTAATCCCAGACGAATTCGCGAATAAATCAGTATCGGCAGCGTCACCGCACCCGGCCCGGTGACGAAACTGGCGATAATCAGGTCATCGAGTGACAGCGTAAACGCGAGCAACCAGCCAGCCAGCATGCCGGGGGCCAGCAGTGGTAGTGTGATATCGATCAGCACCCGCAGGGGTTTGGCGCCAAGATCCTGCGCTGCTTCCTCGAGGTCCTGCGCCATGCCGGTCAGGCGCGACTGAATAATCACCGCGACGTAGGCCATTGAGAAGGTGATATGTGCGATCGTGATCGTGGTAAAGCCGCGTTGGTCGGGCCAGCCGATAAATTCCTTTAAGGTGATAAACAGGAGCAGCAATGACAGGCCGGTAATGACTTCGGGCATGACCAGCGGTGCGGAAATCATGCCACTGAATAGCGTGCGACCCTTGAAGCGCCCAAAACGCACCAGCGCGAGACCCGCAAGCGTGCCGAGGATCATTGCGAAAGTAGCATTTACCGTGGCGATCTTAAGGCTTAGCACTATTGCTTCCCAGACTTCCTCGCTCTCGAACAGGACCCCGTACCATTTGGTAGAGAAGCCGCCCCATACCGGTACGATTCTTGATTTGTTGAACGAATAGAAGACCAGCAGGATCATCGGCACATACAAAAATGCAATCCCGAAGCAGGTGGCGGTAAACAGGAAGCGTGATTTGCGGCCGTTATTCATTCGGCTTCGACCTGCCTGGCCTGGATGTGCTGGTAGAGCATCATCGGTATTACCAGTAACAGCAGTAGCGCAATCGCCACGGCGGAAGCCACGGGCCAGTCGATGTTGGCGTTAAATTCATTGTAAAGGATGCGCCCGATCATCAATACGTTACCGCCGCCGAGCAGATCCGGAATGACATACTCCCCGGTCGCCGGAATGAAAACCAGCAACGAGCCGGCGATGATTCCCGGCAGGGTCATCGGCAGGGTCACGGTAAAAAAGGTTGTCATCGGTTTTGCGCCCAGATCAGCCGCGGCCTCGAGCAGGGTCCAGTCGAGTTTTTCCATGTTCGCGTAAAGCGGCAGGATCATAAAAGGCACGTAGGTATAGACGATGCCGACGTAGACCGCGAACTGGTGTATAAAGCATGCGGATCGGCTCGTCGACGATGCCGATCGCGATGAGCAGGTTGTTGATCGTGCCCTGGTCGGCGAGTAACCCCATCCAGGCATAAACGCGCAGCAGGAAAGATGTCCAGAACGGCAAGATGACCAGCATTAAAAGAATGTGCTTGGTAGTGTGGCTGGAACGGACGATTGCGTAAGCCATCGGGTAACCGATCAGCAGGCACAGGATAGTCGAGATTGACGAAATCTTGAGCGAGTTCAGGTAGGTCTTGGCGTATAGATCGTCTTCCCACAGGTAGGCGTAATTATCGACTACCACGCGGATGTGCATGATGCCTTCGTCGACCCATTCGATCATCGGCGTGAATGGCGGGCTGGCAATAATGGCTTCGGCGAGACTGATTTTGAGCACGATGAAAAAGGGCGCCAGGAAGAACAGCAGCAGCCAGAAAAACGGGATAAACAGCACCAGTGAGCGCCAGTTGCGTTGCAGCAGATGGCTCATGCGCTGCAGTAATCGAATTTGCGCCGAGCTTTCTGCTGATTCGCTCATTTAGTCAATACCACCGAACTGGATGGCTCCCAGCTCAGGTAGACTTCTTCATCCCAGTCGATTGGCGGATTGCCGTCCTTGGGCCGATTCAGGTTAGGCGAGGTGATTTCCACGATGCGTTCGTCCCCAATCATGACACGATAGGTCGAAGTTCCGCCGAGGTAACCGATATCGCTTACCGACCCCTTGATACTATTGGTGCCGTCGTCACCCGGAGATTGCTTGGTTATCTTGATTTTCTCCGGGCGCAGTGCCACCCAGACTTTACTGCCTTCCACGATTGACATGCCGTGATCGATATAAAAATTACAGGCTGGATCCTTGCTCTCGACGATAACGTGATCGGTGCCGTTTTCGATGACACGACCCTCGAACATGTTGGCGTTACCGATAAAAGTGGCAACCAGTCGCGAACTGGGAAACTCGTAAATTTCGGTCGGGGTGCCGATTTGCTGAAAGCGCCCGACATCCATCACCGCAATACGGGTCGACAGGGTCATCGCTTCTTCCTGGTCGTGGGTAACGACGACGAAGGTAACGCCGAGTTTTTCCTGGATATTCATCAACTCGTACTGGGTCTGCACCCGCAGGCGCTTGTCGAGAGCAGCCAGTGGTTCATCGAGCAGCAGCATCTTGGGTTGCTTGATCAGCGCACGCGCCAGTGCGACGCGCTGTTTCTGTCCGCCCGATAACTGGTGCGGTTTACGTTTGCGAAACTGGCTCAACTCGACCATCGTCAGCATATCCTCGACACGCTGGTCAATCTCGCTCTTCGCGATCCCGTCGCGTCTTAATCCATAGCCAACATTACTTTCCACGGTCATATGTGGAAACAGTGCATAGGACTGGAACATCATGTTAACCGGGCGTTCGTAGGGCGGCACATCGGTCATGTTGACGCCGTCGATTACAATCGAACCCGAGGAGGGTGTTTCGAATCCGGCAAGCATGCGCAGCAGCGTGGTCTTGCCGCAACCGGAGCCGCCGAGCAGGCAAAACAATTCTCCTTTATAAATTTCAAGATCGACGCTATCTACCGCGGTGAAGTCGCCGAAATGCTTGCTGACGCTTTGTACCTTGATAAAGGGTTCGGCGTCAGGGTCGAGCCAGGGGCGGTCGTTGTAATCTATCGACTGGGACATAGTCCCCCCGTCAAATGTCATCAAAAAAACCGGGGTGATGGCTCACCCCGGTATTGCTGTTACTAGTTACCAGCCTTGAAGTTGGTCCAGGCCCGGGTGCGTATGCGCTCTGCCTTGGGTGGCAATGGGCTGAGCGTGTACATGGTTGCGACTTGTGCCGCGGTTGGGAAAGCGGCGGAGCTGCCGGTAACCGCCGGATCGATCAGCGGTATGGCTTCCTGGTTGGCCGTTGCATACCAGGTGTAGTTACTGTCGTTGGCCGCAACGTCCGGACGCATCGTGTAATTCATGAATAAATGCGCATTTTTAAGATTCTTCGCGTCGCCCGGGATAACCCAGCCGTCAACCCAGAAGTTCGGCACGGCCGGCAGGAAGAAGTCGAGTACAACTCCGGTACCTGCCTCTTCGGCGCCGGACATCGCGAGCAGTCCATCCGGTCCCCAGGTTACTGCTACGCAGAACTCTTTTTCGGGCATGCGCTGGTAGGCATAGTTGTCAAAGGTCTTGATATACGGGCGAACCTTTTTCAGCATGGCTTCAACTTTCTCGTAATCCGCCTTGTTGGTTGAGTCCGGCTGCATTTTAAGATAGGCGAGCGCCATCGGGATAACGTCGGTCGGTGAGTCCAGGAAAGCAACGCCGCACTTGGACAATTCTTTCATGTGTTTGGGATCGAAGATCATACTGATGTCACCGATCGGTGCGTCCGGGTAGGTTTGTAACACCAGTTCCTTGTTATAGGTCACCCCGTGGGTGCCCCACATGTACGGCACGATATAGTTATGACCCGGGTCCCACTTCTCCCCGAGCTGAACCATGACGTCGGCACTCATGTACTTGAGGTTTGGTAACTGGGTCTTGTCGATCTTGTGCAGGATGCCACCCTTCATCAGGCGTGCTGCCTGGGAAGCCGCGTGGGAAACCACGTCGTAACCCGAGCTGCCCGCGAGCAATTTTGAATCAATTGCTTCGACCGATTCGTACGGGGTGAAGGTAACTTCGACGTCGTATTCCTTGGCGAAGTTGGCGATGGTATCTTCCGCCATGTACTCGGCCCAGTTGCTGATGTTGAGTTTACCACCTGCAGATGCGACGGTCGCCACGGTTATCAATGAAGCCGCGGTCAGTCCGACCAGCGTGGATTTAATAGCAGTGTCTTTGTTCATTATTCCTCCATCGGAATTTCATACTAGTTTTGAATGCCAAACTTATTATTGTGTTCCAGGCCGCACGCTGGCTTAACAACGTATAGTAACTGGACTTAAAAGCCTACTCGTAACGCGATGACCTTATCATAATGACGAATAGCCTGTCACATCAATAGTTTGAGCGGATGTTAACACAATAAATTAATTTCGATGATCATATTGCCTGTCGATCAAAGCCCTCCCTCGAACCCGGGTAAATCGTGTCGAGCAATTCGAATACGGCCTGAATGGCCTGGTCGCGCTTGAACCCGGGTGGTCCTATCAAAAAGTTCTGCCACAGCCCGTCAATCATACCCTCGATGCTGAGCGCCGCAGTTTTTGCCCGCAGACGAGCTCCGTGCTGTGCTTCGATAGCCGTGCACAGCGATAGCAGTGTGTCGGAAAATACCTTGTCGTTGGCGCCGCAGACACGCATATACTTCGGTCGCGAGCGAGATTCACCCCAGAACGCAAACCAGACGCTGATTTTCCGGCGGTTGCAGATCCGGGTGGCAAACGATGCCTCGATAAGCGAGCAAAGCTGAGATAGCGGATCTGGCCCGGCAGCTGCCAGTGCCGATTGCCAGTTCGATACATACTCCTCGCTGAGATCGCGCAGGGTTTGGTCGAGCAATGCCTCCTTACTGTGGAAATGGAACACGACATTCCCCTGGGACAGGCCGGCGCGTTCGGCGATTCGCGCAAGCGTGGTTTGCGAGAGGCCGAGCTTGTCGATGCAATCCATGGTCGCATCGATCAATTGTCGCTTGCGGAATTCACTCTGGCTTTTGCGGTTGCGGCCGGAGAAATTCTTTTCGGTAACAGGTGTCGCCAAAACTGATGACCCTTGATTTGATTGCTGATAACCTTACAAATTATTGAGTGAATGGTCAATTAAAATCTATATATCATTGAAATATATTGCAAAAATATAAAAATTAAATATAATTCTACGACTTGCAATGGTATTGATTCGGGGAGACCGACCATGAGCACATCAGCAGAACTCAAGCAAAACGATAATTTATTTATTCATCCCTGGGACGATATCGCCAAGATTGGCAATCATCAGCGTACCCTGTTGAGCAAGGGTGACGGGGTATATGTTTACGATAGCGAGGGGAATCGTCTGCTCGATGCACCGGCCGGTATGTGGTGTGTCAACATCGGCCACGGCCGCCAGGAAATGGCGCAGGCGGTTTACGACCAGATTATGGGCCTGACCTACGTTTCGCCGTGGTCGATGACCACCGGCCCCGCGGCGGAGTTCGCGGCAATGATTGCCGAACAGTCACCGGGTGATCTGAATCATGTTTTCTTTACTACCGGTGGCTCGACCGCGGTCGATTCGGCATTGCGCTTTGTACAGTTCTACAACAACGTGCGCGGCAAACCGAACAAGAAGCAGATTATCGCGCAGAAGCGGGGTTATCACGGCAGCACCTATCTCGGCTGGCAACTGTTTCCGGCAAGGAGCGTGACAAGAACAACCTCGATATGGAAATTGGCCTGGTGCATCATATCGAAGCACCGCATCCGCTGTACAAGCCTGCGGATCAGTCGGATGCCGACTTTCTCGATGCCTGCGTGGCCAATCTCGAAAATATGATCGCCGAGGTAGGCGCGGATAACTGTGCAGTATTTGTTGCCGAACCGATTCTCGCCTCGGGTGGCGTCATCGTGCCGCCTGAAGGCTATCATCAGCGTTGTCTCGAAGTGTGTCGTAAAAACGATATGCTCTACCTGTCGGACGAGGTCGTTACCGCTTTCGGTCGTCTCGGCCACTGCTTCGCGTCGGAAGACGTGTTTGGCATTGTGCCTGACATCATTACTACCGCGAAAGGTCTGACCTCGGGCTATATTCCGATGGGTGCGTTCCTGGTGTCTGATCGACTTGTTAAGGAAATCAAGGCCAAAGGCGGTGATTCGGCGGTATTCTCAAACGGTTTTACCTACTCGGGACATCCGGTGGCCGCCGCCGCCGGCATCAAGAACCTGGAAATCATGCTGCGCGAAAACCTGTTCGAGCACGCCCGGGAAATAGGGCCATACATGCAGCAGCAAATGCAAACCCTGCGCGATCTGTCGATCGTCAGCGATGTCCGTGGTCAAGGCTTGATGGCCTGCGTTGAATGCGAATTGAAGCAGGGTAGTAACGACCTCGCCATGGATTACGAAATTGGCAACCTGATTGACAAGCATTGCCAGCAACTGGGTTTGATTGTGCGCCCGATCATTAATATGTGCGTCATGTCACCGCCATTGACTATCACCAAAGAGCAAATCGATGAAATGGTTTCGATTCTGCGTAAGGGCATCGAAATGGCAATGGCGGAAATCGAATCCATGGAATCGGATTCCGCAGAGGCGAGTCAGCACCATCCATCGCCGGCGGCATAAGTGTTTTAGCGATTATTGGCGAGGCGACCAGAAGCAGACAGGAATGAACGAGGTTTGGCAATGAAATTTGTATCAGCAGAGGAAATTTTCCGGGATCCCGCGAGCCGCAAGGGACTGCCGGCCTGGACCTATAACAGCAATGAATTGACCCAGCTGGAAATGGAGCAGTTGTTTCTGCGTAGCTGGAGGTTTGTCGCCCATGTATCGGATATACCGAATTCGGGGGACTACCAGTGCTTCGAGATGGCGCAGGAGCGCGCCGTGGTGGTGCGTGATCAGGACGGCCAGGTACGCGCGTTTCATAATGTGTGCCGGCACCGCGCCTCCGGGTTGTTGGCGAAGACAAGGGACATTGTGGCAAAGCCTTTATCTGCCCGTTCCACGGCTGGTCTTACAACCTGGACGGCACATTAAAGAATATTCCAAAAGCGGATAGTTTTCCGTCTATCGACAAGCAGCAATTCGGCCTCAAATCCCTCGACTGCGAAGTCTGGCATGGCATGATTTTCATTCGTTTCGGCGGCACCGGGCCCTCTATCGCCGAGCTTTTCGCGGAGGCGGCTGAAGAGATCGGTCTTTACCGTATCGAGGACATGCAACCGCTCGATGATCCTTACCAGTACAAGTTCGATCTCGACTGGAAAGCTGTGCTCGATATCGACAACGAGGGCTATCATGTGCCGATCGGGCATCCTGAGTTGTTTGACCTGGTCGGCGCGACCTATACCGATCAACCGCTCGAAGGTGGCCTGAGCCGCTCCTGTGGCGCTATCAATCAGCGCAAACATCGCCTCGAGCGCAATCGTGACTATGTTGCGACATTACCCGAGGAAAGTTACCTGCCCGAGTCGCATCAGCAGCTGTGGATTTACTGGGGTTTGTTTCCCGGTTTCGTGCTGACGCTTGTTTCCCGATCAGATCGAGATTTACCAGATTTACCCGACCGGTAACCAGCAGAGTGTCATGGCCGGTGTGACCTATGCCCTGCCGGATGATCGTGTCGAAATGCAAAAGGCGCGTGAACTGAACCGCGATATCAACATGGACGTCGGTGATGAAGATATTCAGCTCATCGAATGGGCTGCCGCGGGCATGCGTTCGAGCGCTTTCGACGGTGTGATACTGTCGGACCTGGAGCTGGGCGTCGGTTCGTTTCAGAACCAGCTGCGCGAAGTTTTACCGGTGGTGACGCTGGATCAGGCACCCACAGCGGGCAGCCTGAAAGAGGTTAACGAGCGTCTACGCTCGCAGGCTAACGTCGCCGCCGTAGGTTAGTCCGTGGCCCGCGATCCGCGTTACGACCCGCTGTTCGAACCACTGAAAATCGGCCCGGTAACCGCACCGAACCGGTTTTACCAGGTGCCGCATTGCAGCGGCATGGGATACCACCGACCCCAGATGATGGCGGCGATGCGTGGCGTCAAGGCCGAGGGTGGCTGGGGTGTGGTCTGCACCGAGTATTGCTCGATTCATGCGAGCTCCGACGATGCTCCTTACCCGAGCGCCAGCCTGCGCGACGATGACGATGTGCGTAACCTGCGCCTGATGACCGACGCGGTGCATGCCCAGGGCTCGCTCGCCGGGGTCGAGCTCTGGTACGGCGGTCATACTTCGCCCAATCTTTATACGCCGTGAAGTTGCGCTCGATGTGTCCAGTTTGCCGAACACGGCCACCCTGGGTGCGCCGGTACAGAGCCAGGCCATGAGCAAGGTCGACATTAACGAATTTCGTGACTTGCACAGGTGCGCCGCGCGGCGTGCGATGGCGGCCGACTTCGATATCGTTTATGTCTATGGCAACCATGGATACCTGCTGCACAATTTCCTGAATCCGTATTTCAACAACCGTAACGATGAATATGGTGGTTCGGTGGAAAATCGTGTGCGCCTGTTGCGCGAAGTCATCGAAGACGTTAGCGAAATTGTCTCCGGGCGTTGCGCGGTTGCGGTGCGCTACTCGATGCCGATGCAACTCGATGAAGATCCCGAGGGATTGATCGAATGTTTTCAGCAGATCGCCGAGTTACCTGACCTGTGGGATATCACGGTAAGCGACTATCGCTATGAAATGGGCAGTTCGCGCTTTGTCAAGGAAGCGGCGCATCAGGCGGCGGTGGTTAAAGTTAAATCGATGACCAGCAAACCGGTAGTGAGTGTTGGTCGATTTACTTCCCCCGACACAATGCTGACCCAGGTCGCCAATGGCACGCAGGATTTCATCGGTGCCGCCAGACCTTCGATTGCAGACCCATTTTTGCCACGGAAAATAGACCAGGGTCGACTCGACGAGATCCGCGAGTGTATCGGCTGTAATGTCTGTTATGCACACAATTCGTTAGCGGTGCCGATTCGTTGTACGCAGAATCCGACCATGGGCGAAGAATGGCGCCGTGGCTGGCACCCTGATCGAATCGAGCCCCGACATGCGGATGAATCGGTACTGGTCGTCGGCGCCGGTCCCGCAGGCCTCGAAGCGGCCTGTGCGCTGGGGCAGCGCGGTTACCAGGTGATTCTGGCCGAGGCGGAACAGGAACTCGGCGGTCGAATTAACCGTGAATCGCGCTTGCCCGGGTTATCTGAATACGCACGCGTGCGCGACTGGCGTGTGGGGCAGTTGGCGAGCATGGAGAATGTGCCTGATCTACCCTGACAATCGGCTCGACGTTGAATCAATTCTCGAACTGGACTGCCAGCATATCATTCTCGCTACCGGGGCACGCTGGCGCAGCGATGGTGTGGGTCGCCGGAGTAACGCGCCCTTTGCCGGATGCGAGCTGGACACCGTGATCGGGGTTGAACAGGTTTTAAACGGATTTATGCCCGCTGGGCAGGTGGTCGTTTATGACGATGATCACTATTATCTCGGCAGCGCAATCGCACTGAAATTTTGCTCCGCTGGCATAAAAGTCTCCATGGTAACGCCGGAGTCTTCGCTGGCCGGCTGGAGTCATCATACCGAGGAGCATTCTCTGACCATGCGGGCGCTGATAGAGGCCGGGGTTGAAATTGTAACCGCCAAAGGCCTGGTCGCATGGCAATCAGGCGAATTAAAGCTACAGTGTATTTACAGTGGGCGCGAGTCGACAATCGGGGCAGATTACCTGGTTCCGATCAGTGCGCGTATGCCTCGCGATGACCTCTGGTGCGAGCTGGATGCGCGCCGCGACGAATTTGCCGCAAAGGGTGGCTTGTCGCTGCAACGCGTCGGCGACTGCCAGGCCCCCGGCATCATCGCCGCCGCGGTGTATGCCGGGCATAAGGCGGCGCGCGAACTGGGCTCAAGTGAAGCTGAATTTAAACGTGATCGAGTAGTGGTGTAATGGCAAGAGATCCAAAGTACGATATTTTGTTCGAACCGGTGAAGATAGGTCCGGTGACGGCGCCGAACCGTTTTTTTCAGGTGCCGCACTGTAACGTGCTGGGTCATGGACGCCCGCGTGCCGAGGCCGCGAATCGCCGCGTCAAGGCCGAGGGTGGCTGGGGCGTGGTCTGCACCCAGGAAGTCGAAATACATCCGAGTACGGATGCTACACCCTTTATCGAGGGTCGAATCTGGGACGATCGAGATATTCCGCAGCATCGCTTGATGACCGATGCGGTGCATGAGCATGGCGCACTCGCCGGTATCGAACTTGCTTACAACGCGAGCCATGCGCCGAATTTATACAGCCGCATTGCACCGATGGCGCCGAGCGCGATTGCCGTACGCGATACTTTACCGATTCAGGCGCGTGCGATGAGCAAACGCGACATCGCCGACGTGCGGCGCTGGCATGTCGAGGCGGCGCAGCGCTCCAAACAGGCGGGTTACGATATCATCTATGTATATGCCGGGCATAATTTGAGCCTGTTACAGCATTTTTTTAAACCCCAGTACAACCAGCGCAGTGACGAGTATGGTGGTAGCCTGGAAAACAGGGTCAGATTCGCCAAAGAAATATTAATAGATGTCAAAGAAGCCGTTGGTGATGAATGCGCCATCGCGTTTCGCTTTGCGACCGATGAATTGATGGGTCCCGACGGTTTGCAGGCGGAGTCGGAAGGGCGCGATATTGTCGGCATGCTGGCCGAGATTCCGGATCTCTGGGATGTCAATGTCAGCGACTGGGCCAATGATTCGGCTACCGCCCGCTTTGAACCCAACGAAGGCTACCAGGAGCCTTACACCGCGTTTGTCAAAACCTTGACCAGTAAACCGGTTGTCGGAGTAGGGCGGTTTACTTCGGCGGACGCGATGGTTTCGCAAATCAAACGCGGAGTACTCGACCTGATCGGTGCTGCGCGACCATCCATTGCCGACCCGTTTTTACCGCGCAAGATTGACGAGGACCGTATCGAGGACATCCGTGAATGCATCGGCTGCAACATTTGTGTTGCCCAGGACATGATGATCGCGCCTATTCGCTGTACCCAAAATCCGACCCAGGGAGAAGAATGGAAGCAAAACTGGCATCCGGAAAAAATCGATGCCGCAGCTAGTGACGACGCGGTACTGGTGGTAGGTGCAGGACCTGCGGGGCTCGAATGCAGCATGCAGCTTGCCAATCGGGGTTATGCGGTGACCCTGGCCGAAGCCAGCGAGGTCCTCGGGGGAAGGATCGTACGCGAGAGTGAATTGCCGGGAATGGCGAGCTATGCACGGGTACGTGACTACCGTGAGAGCCAGATCAGGAAAAACCCCGGTGTCGAAATCTACCTGGGTAATTACTTGAACGCGAACGACATCATAGAACTGCAGATACCGCATGTATTGATTGCAACCGGAGCATACTGGCGCCGCGATGGTACCGGCCGGCAGCATGCTTTTCCGATTGAAGGCCTCGAAGATGTATCGGTATTAACCCCGGACGACGTACTTGCCGGTGCTGAAATAAGTGGCAGGGTGCTGATATACGATGACGATCACTATTTTATGGGTAGTACCATCGCCGAGCTTTGTCGCAGCCAGGGCAATGACGTGTGCCTGGTAACTCCGGAGTCAAAGTTGTCCATCTGGACCGAGTACACGCTTGAACAGGAGAAAATCCAGGCAAGATTACTGGATCTGGGAGTGGAGGTAGTTGTTTCGCATAAACTGCTGAAGGTTGCCGAGAGTAGGGCGGTGATTGCTAATATTTACAGTAACAGGCATCAACAGCAGATTGATTTCGACACCCTGATCGTGGTGACTTCGCGACAATCGGATGATGTGTTGTACCAGGCCTTGCTGGAACAGGAGCATCGCTTTGAAACCCTGCGCGCAATCGGCGACTGTAATGCGCCCGGTACCATCGCCGCGGCGGTTTACGATGGTCATTCCGCGGCGCGCTACCTGCAATCAGGATCAGGATATCTACGCGCCGCTGTTTGCCCGCGAAATGCCTGAGATTTAGTCGGTTCTGAACAACTGGTCGCCGTGGAATTTTTTCACGTATCGACCGTCAGTCGATCGTCAGTTGGCCAGGAGTGGACCGATAAATGGTAGGAATCGAGATCGGCTATTTACGATTCGAAGCTAGTACGTAGAGCATTTCCAGCCCCAGCGTAGCGCCTGCCAGTGACGTGATCTCGGCATGATCGTAGGAGGGTGCAACTTCGACCAGGTCCATGCCGATCAGGTTTATTCCCTGCAATCCGCGGATGATTTTAAGCGCGCGATCCGAGGTCAAACCGCCCACTACCGGAGTACCGGTGCCGGGTGCATAGCTCGGATCGAGACAATCGATGTCGAAGGTCAGGTAACATGGACTGTCACCAACACGATTATGGATACGTTCGATGATGGCTTCGACGCTCAGGTCATTGGCTACCGCGGCACTGATCACTTCATACTCGTGACGGCTTTCGGTGTACTCGGTACGAATCCCGATCTGGATGCTTTTGTCGGCATCGATCAGGCCTTCGCGTGGCGCATGGTAAAACATGCTGCCGTGATTGTAGACTGCGTCATCTTCTTTATAGGTGTCGGTATGCGCATCGAAATGAATCATTGCGAGCTTGCCGAATTGTTTATGATGGGCGCGCAGTAGCGGCAGTGTAACAAAATGATCGCCGCCCAGGCTGAGTATGGTTTTACCCGCCGCGAGCAGTTTGCCGTAGTGGGCTTCCACCTGGTCAAACAGGCCGTCGTGATTACCGGTCGGAAACTCCAGGTCGCCATAGTCCGCTACCCGAATTCGCTCGAACAGGTTGAAATCCCATGGCCAGCGTTTCTCTTCCCAACGCAGATTGGCGCTGGCGCTACGAATCCCTCCCGGACCGCTGCGCGTGCCGGAGCGTCCGCTGGTGCCCAGGTCGTAAGGTAGTCCAATGACAAACACGTCGGCATCGTCCGGGTCGCGGGTCAGCGGTCTGCCCATATAGCTGTATATGTTGGCGTAGATCGAATAGCTGTCGATGAAATTGTCAGTGCTCATTTATAGGTACCAGTCATACTCGCGAGGGCTTATGTAGTTTTCGAAAGCTACTGTTTCGGCGCTGCGATGACGACAGTATAACTCGACAAACTCGCTACCCATAGTATTGCTCAGGGCTGCGCTGGAAGCCGTTGTGGCCAGTGCTCTCGACATGTTTAGTGGCAGATTTTCATCGCGACCGTCCACTGCTGCCGTCGTCGCATCACCTGGATCAAGCTTGTTCTCGATGCCGTGTAACATGCCAGCCAGGGTAGCCGCCATCGCCAGGTAGGGATTAGCGTCAGCGCCGGGGACTCTGTTTTCAACCCGCCAGGCACCCTGCTTGGCGAGTGGAATGCGAAACGCAACCGTGCGGTTTTCGTCACCCCAGGTCAGGCTTACCGGCGCGCAGCTGGTGCCGCCGAGAAAACGGCGGTAGGAATTGGTATTTGGCGCCCAGAATGACATCGCCGCCGGCATCGTCGTGAGCAGACCGCCGATCGCATGATGCAGTCGCGCATGCGCCCTGTCGCCATTGGCAAATATATTGTTGCCCTTGCTATCGACTACGCTGATATGCATGTGTAATCCATTGCCGGCATGTTCCAGCATCGGCTTGGCGATAAAGCTGGCGATCATCCCATGCTGCTTGGCAATTTCAATCACGGTACGCTTGAACAGACAGGTTTCGTCAGCCGCCCTGAGCACGTCGTCGTGATGGTTGAAATTTATCTCGAACTGGCCCGGTCCCAGTTCCGATGAAATTGCCCCGGTATCGATATTCTGTGACTGACAGGCGTGAATGATGTCATCGATGACTGCCTCGAAATCGCCGATACGGGTGCTCGACAAGACCGTCGCGGTATCCGGCCGACCGGTTTTAGGGTTACGCACTACCTGCAGCAGGTCGTTGGCATCACGCCCGGCTTCGAACAGGTAGAATTCGAGTTCGAAGGCGACCATGGGGCGCCATTTTCTGGCAGCGAATGCATCGACCGCTTTTTGTAACACATGACGTGGCTCGAAATATGCTGGTTCGGTGGCGCTACTGGTAGTAGCCAGCACCTGGGCACGCGGCCTGTTGCCCCAGTTATTCAGACAAAGACTGCCCGGGACCAGGTAAAAATGCGCATCCGGGTCACCATCCTCAAGGCCGTAGTAAAGGCCGTCCAGCGGTTCGCCGAGCGTACTGAGGACAAACATGCTCGCCGGCATGGCAAGCCCTTCCCTGGCAAATGATGCCAGTTTATCGATTGGGTAACGCTTGCCGAAAAAATGTCCGCAAATATCGGTGGCCAGTACTTCGAACTGCTTTACTTCGGGGTTGGCCTGCAAAAACTTGCTGATTTCGCGCTTTAGCCTGTTGCTATCTTTATGCGTCATTGGATATGGATTCAACTGTTCGTATTAATAGTTTTTGTGATCACAGTATTGTGTCAATTTGGTGCTGTACAGACCCTGGGTCAATATCTTCTGCCAATTTAAAGTGGCCAGAAATTTTATCGAGAGGCGGTTATCAGGCGACTCCCCTGAAATAATCATGAATCCCTGCAACGGTATTTATCGATGCAATCCCGTCGCGAATATCCGCTTCGATCGCGCGGCGCAAGCCAAACAGATTACGTTGCTTCAATGCATCGATGGCCTCGACATGACGGTCGACCAGGTAGACTTTTTCCAGTTTACTGATAGCAATTCGTGAAAATGGTCCGAGCTGCAGCCACAGGCTTTCGATTAACGGGACCGAAATCTGGAACGGGTTGGCAGAGTACAGATAGCGATGAAACTCCTGGTTGTAGAGACTGATGTTATCGACCTGGTCATGCTCGACGGCGTCATCGATTTTTGCATCAATCTGCTCCAGAGTTTCGATATCTTGTTCATTTATATAGGGTAATGCACCTTCCGCGGCATGGGTTTCGAGCAGTATACGAAGCTCGCAAAGTTCACCGAATTTCTCTGTGGTCATCGACGGCACGATTACCCTGCGGTTGTTCTTGACCTCGACCGCACCCTCGCAGGCCAGTCGATGTAGCGCTTCACGCACCGGCATCGGGCTGACATGAAGGATTTCAGCTAGACCGCGAATAGTCAGGGGTTTGCCCGGTTCGATACGACCGCTTAACAGGTTATTACGCAGTAACTGGTAGACCCACTGGTGAGTTTTCAAGTCATTCGTTTTTTCTATCATTAACAGCTGCAAGGCTTCTGAACCACTTGATTTCATGAACCGGTTTCCACGGGGGGTGATGAAATATTTAATCACAAATACAGGCGCATCACCAATAGCGCTGTTGCCAATCATCGCGTAAAGCCGATAAAATATGATCACATTTATCGTATTATCAGGCGAACACTGTTGGCGATTAATCGCCGATGGTATATTGCCTACGCTACTTATCAGGAAATAAACATGAAAATCGGAATCCTCGAAGCCGGTCTGTTGCGTGATGAAATGGTCGATCGTTTTGATCCTTATCCAGTTATGTTCGAACGTTTAGTCGGCCTGGGCGGGCAAGAATTTGAATTCGAGGCGTTTTGCGTGATAGCTGGCGAAATGCCACCATCGATTTACGCCTGCGATGGCTGGTTGATTACCGGTTCGCGACATGGCGTGTACGACCAGCTCGAGTGGATGGCCCCACTGCAGGATTTTATTCGCGAGTTGGCAGCCGCGAAAATTCCACTGATCGGAGTCTGTTTCGGACACCAGATTATTGCCCAGGCGCTGGGTGGTGAGGTGGTTAAATCGGATAAGGGCTGGGGTGTGGGTCTGCATCAATATGATGTCGAACAGACCTATCCATGGATGAAGACCGGGTCGCGACAGGCCGGGATGTATGCTTATCACCAGGACCAGGTAGTAAAATGTCCAGCTGCCGCAGAGGTCTTTTTAAGCTCTGAATTTTGCCCGTATGCGGGGCTTAGCTATGGGGATTCGATCATCAGTGTACAGGCACATCCCGAGTTTGAAGCTGCCTATGAAACTGCCCTGCTGGAAATGTTTGGCGGCAGCGTGGTGCCGGCAGAGGTTGCCGAACAGGCGAGTGCAACGATGAGCGGGGGTAGAAGTGCCGATACGCAATTGCTCGCTAGCTGGTTTGCCAATTTTTTCCTGTCGCATCAGCAGGAACCGCAGGCCAGTCAGCACAGGCAAGCTCAGTAACAGCTTTATCAGGCCGAGCCAGACTGGTCAGGATTGGGCCAGAACCGGTTTGTCGAGCTGTGCCATGAGGAAATCTTCAAAATCTGCCTGTGGCATCGGTTTACCAAAGTAATAGCCCTGCACATAATCACATTCGAGCGAGCGCAGGTATTCCCATTGCTCGGCAGTTTCGACACCTTCGGCGATAACTTCCAGTCGCAAACCGTGCGCCATCGCGATTATGGCCTGCACCAGGACAGCATTTTCCTTGTCAGCGGGCAAATCCATAATAAAGCTGCGGTCGATTTTTACCGTGCTTACGGGATAGTTTTTCAGGTAGCTCAAGGCAGAAAAACCGGTACCGAAATCGTCTACCGAGAGTCTCACACCGCAGTCGCTAATCGCCTGGATATAGGTATTAACCTCGGGTGAATCATCCAGTAACAGGCCCTCGGTGATTTCCACTTCAAGCAAATCGGGATTCCAGGTATGAGTATCGATCTGCTCCTTGATAGTGTCAAATAACAGGTTGTTACGAAACTGTATCGATGACGCGTTGACTGCTATACGTAATTCGACGCCAAATCGCCTGTTCCATTCGGCACCGGTGGCAAGCGCATTTTTTAACACCCAGCATCCGAGTTCCGGTATCAGTCCGGCACTCTCCGCGGCGGGTATGAATTCATCCGGAAAGACCTGTCCAAGTTTTGCGCTATGCCAGCGCAGTAACGCCTCCGCTGATACTACCTGTCCCGTCTTGCCATCGACTATTGGTTGAAAAAAAACTGAGAACTCATCGTTGGGAAGTGCTTTACGCAGGTTATCCTGCAGTTCTCGCTGTCGATGCGCTTTTTCATTGATGTCCTCGGTAAAAAAACGAAACGTGTTCTTGCCCTGGTTCTTTGCCTGGTACATGGCCTGGTCGGCGTGGTGCAGCAGGGTTTCGGCATCGTCCCCATGCTCGGGATAAAGTGCGATTCCGATGCTCGCTCCAATCGCGATGTTATGGCCCTTGAATTCAAGCGGCCTGGAGGCTTCTTTGAGCAGGCTTTCGATTTTGGTAATCAGTGAGGTCTCGCCGTCGATATCGGTAATCAGAACGATGAATTCGTCACCACCGATGCGGGCTACGGAATCGGTTTGTCGTACGATAGCTTTGAAGTTGGTCGCGACCTGGGTTAACAGCCTGTCACCTGCCTCGTGACCGAAGTGATCGTTCACATGCTTGAAACCGTCGAGGTCAACATAGATGACGGCACTGGAGTACCTGTAACGTTTCGATCGATATATTAATTCACTGAGTTCTTCGTAAAGCCCGCGTCGATTGCGCAGGTTGGTTAACGGGTCATGGGTAGCCAGATGCTCGACGCGATGTTCGGCGATGCGGCGTTGTTCGACTTCCAGTTCCAGGCCATGGCGTAGCTGCCAAAGGTCGAGAAAGACGCGAACCTTGGATATGAGTGCCGTTTTTCGAATCGGTTTTTGAATATAGTCAACGGCACCAGACAGATAGGCTTCTTCGATTTGCCCATCGTCCTGGTTTGCGGTGATAAAAATAATGGGTATCGACCGCGTATGTTCATTTTCGTGTAATAACCTGGCGACTTCGAATCCATCCATCACCGGCATTAGCACATCCATCAGAATCAGCGCGATGTGTTCTTCATTTTTCAACGCCGCCATTAACGCCTGTTCTCCGGATTCAGCGATCACTATGTCGACATCGACAGGCTTTAACAGCACCTGTAATGCAACCAGGTTAGCCTTGGTGTCGTCGACTATGAGAATCTTGGCTTCGGGCATAAGTTACTTTATCTATCCACGCGCAGAATCCAGGTCGGTTTTACCAGGGGCCCTGGCTAGAGTTTTCTTAGCGCTTTTATCGGCCTCGCTGACAAAATATTAAGTTTTTTATCGAAGCGAAGATAATTAACTCGTGAGCAACCGAATTATTTACCCGGGATCCTGGTTGGCGGGAAAGTTTCAGCTCTTATCGACTATAGTTAGTTGTAAATCCAGAATTTATAGCCAATGTCTGAATTACCTCAAAAAACAATGATTTTACGTCTTGCCGGGACCGAAATAGAACCTGTACAACCAGTAATTCCTGGCACAAATACTGTGCGAAGCATTGGTTAAACCGGGTATATTTTAATAGTTTCAAATTGAAACTATATATTGATGACAGTGTCAATTTATTATACTGTTAACTTTTGCTTGTCTGACTTACGAGTGTTCGAATTATCCTGATGAATATACTAATTCTGTTGAGTGCGGTGATCGCATTGATGTATGTAATCGCGCGGCACCAATTTCCGTATCGCAGCCTGGCGCTGGCCAGTGCACTATTCCTCGCCGTCTTTACCCTGGCAGGTGGTTTCAGTTTTTTCTGGGGGCTGCTGTTCTGGTCCGCCTTCCTGGTGCCTGCAGTGTTATTGGGCGTTGCTCCGCTTCGGCAACAGTTGGTATCGCAGCCGTTGTTGCGGCGGATTCGCAAAATATTGCCGCCGATGTCCGCTACCGAGCGTGATGCCATCGAGGCCGGTAGTGTCTGGTGGGAGGCTGAGCTGTTCAGGGGTGCCCCGGACTGGCAGATTCTGCAGAATTACAGGTTGCCAACGTTGAGCGCGCAGGAGCAGGCTTTTATCGATGGTCCGGTGGAACAGCTTTGTGCGATGATTGATGACTGGGATATTACTCATAAACGCATGGATCTGCCGCCGGAAATCTGGGAATTTCTGAAGCAGCACCGATTTTTCGGCATGATAATCCCCCAACGCTATGGTGGACTCGAGTTCTCAGCATATGGCCACTCCAGTGTAGTCACCAAGATTGCGGCACGCAGCATATCGGCAGGGGTGACGGTGATGGTGCCAAATTCCCTCGGCCCGGCTGAGTTACTGATGCACTATGGTACCGAGAAACAAAAGGATTTTTATCTGCCAAGGCTCGCCGATGGACGTGAAATCCCCTGTTTTGCGTTGACTGGACCCTTCGCGGGTTCAGATGCTGGTGCGATTACAGACCACGGGGTGGTCTGTATGGGAGAGCATGAGGGCAAACAGGTACTGGGTTTACGCCTGAACTGGGAAAAGCGCTACATTACCCTCGGTCCGGTGGCCACGGTGCTGGGTCTTGCCTTCAAGGTTTTCGATCCCGACGCTTTGCTTGGCGAGCAGCAAGACCTGGGGATTACCTGTGCGTTGATACCTGCGAACACGCCTGGCGTCACCATAGGTAATCGACATTTCCCGCTGAACGCCGCGTTTCAAAATGGACCCAATAGTGGTAAAGACGTTTTCATTCCGCTGGAATTCATCATCGGCGGTCAGCAAAATATTGGTAACGGCTGGCGGATGCTGGTTGAATCATTGTCAGTGGGTCGCGGTATTTCACTGCCGGCGGTAGGCGTCGCGGCGGGTAAATCCTGCGTCCGTCATACTGGCGCCTATGCCCGTGTTCGCAAGCAGTTCAATACCTCGATAGGCAAATTTGAAGGTGTGGAAGAAGCGCTGGCGCGTATCGGTGGTATGACTTACATGATGGAGTCGGGCCGTCTGCTGACCCTGAGTGCGCTCGATAGTGGTGAAAAACCTTCGATCATTACCGCGATTCTCAAATGCTATAACACCGAGCATATGCGCCAGGTTGTCAACGATGCGATGGATATCCATGGTGGACGAGGAATTTGTATGGGGCCATCGAATTATCTCGCTCGCGCCTACCAGTCTGTGCCGGTCGGAATTACGGTCGAGGGCGCAAATATCCTGACCCGAAGCATGATAATTTTTGGCCAGGGTGCGATCCGCTGTCATCCTTACCTGGTGCGCGAGATGGAAGCAGCCACGATGGAAGACTTGCCTGCCGCAGAAGATGCTTTCGACCAGGCCTTACGCGGTCATGCCGAATATTTTCTAACCAATTTCTGCCGCGCCTTTATTTACGGGATCAGCGGCAGCCATCTCGCCCCGGCACCTTATTCGGGTCGGGTGGGGGATTACTACAGGCGGTTGGGTCAGATGAGCGCGGCTTTTGCCGTGACTGCTGATACAGTACTGATGATCCTGGGCGGTGGATTTAAACGTAAGGAAATGCTTTCCGGTAGATTTGCCGACGCGCTGGGGTATATGTTTTACGCTTCAGCGGCATTGAAAAAATTTGAAGCAGACGGTCAGCCACGCAGCGATTTGCCACTCGTCGAATGGACTGTCAAGTACTGTCTCTACCAGGTACAGGTAGCGCTAGATGAAATATTGCGCAACTTTCCTGTCAAGTGGTTAGGAGTGATTATCCGGCACTCGATATTCCCGCTGGGACTCAACCTGCGCCAGCCTAACGATTCGCTTAGTCATCGCGTAGCGTCGCTGCTGCTCAAACCAGGGGCAGCGCGTGACCGGTTGACCGCCGGTATTTATCAAAGCGATGATCCCGATGATATTACCGGGTGTCTCGAAGATGCATTGCACAAGGTGATCAAGGCAGAACCGATCGAACGGCGCTTGCGTCATGATCATATTACCCAGCATGGACTTGAAGATTATTCGCAGTGGGTTAGCAGTCTGCTGGAGTCGGGTCAGGTAACTAGCGAGGAAGCTGATATACTGTTGCAAGCCAGGTTGGCGACAGCCAGGGTTATAGCGGTTGACGACTTTACGCCTGACCAGATGACGAATAAAACCAGCGTAGCTAGATCGACCGCGTCGACTGGTAAAACAGTTAAAAAGAAATCGGTCGCTAACAAGAAGCGGGCCAGAAGGGCAAAGTAAAAACCCCGGGCCTCGCTAACAATTAAAAACGTTGCCAGATTGCAGGAGGGGGTGAGCAAATGGAGAGGGTTTGGTTAAAAAGCTATCCTTCCGGGGTTCCAGAAGAGATCGATCTCAACCTCTACCAATCAGTCACTGATGTTTTCGAACAGTCGGTTAAACGTTATGGTGATAGACCCTGTTTCAGCAACCTGGGGACGACACTGACCTATAACGACATGGATCGTTATACCGATCAACTCGCCAGTTATTTACAAAACCTGCCCGGAATGGAAAAGGGTGATCGTGTTGTAGTCATGATGCCTAATGTTCTGCAGAATCCGATTTCAATTTTTGCGGCCTTACGCGCCGGTTTCGTGGTAGTCAATACCAACCCGCTGTATACCGCGCGGGAACTCGAGCATCAGCTGTCAGACTCAGGTGCCAAGGCAATCATCGTGATGGAAAATTTCTGCCACACGCTGGGCGCAGTCATCGACAAAACCTCGGTACAGCATGTTGTGACTACGCAACTTGGCGACCTGTTGCATTTCCCGAAATCAATTATCGTGAACCTGGTGGTCAAGTATGTGAAGAAAATGGTGCCGCAGTTCGCCTTGCCACGGCGGGTAACCTTTAAGAAAGCCTTGCAACTGGGTTCTGTCCAGCGTCACCGCCCGGTGTCATGTAGCCATGATGATCTAGCGTTTTTGCAATACACCGGCGGTACCACCGGGGTGGCAAAAGGAGCCATGCTGACCCATGGCAATATGGTTGCGAACATGCAACAGGCGTCAGCCTGGCTCGAGAATGATGTTATCGAGGGTGAAGAAATCATTATCACAGCGCTACCGCTTTATCATATCTTTTCACTAACCGCTAATTGCCTGACCTTCATGAAGGTTGGTGGGCTTAATTATCTGATAACGAACCCGCGTGATATGCCTGGTTTCGTCAAGGAATTGCAAGGCCTGAAATTCACCGCGATAACCGGGGTGAATACGCTATTCATTGGATTGATGAATACGCCCGGCTTCGATCAGATCGACTTTTCCAGTTTAAAGCTCTCGTTGGGCGGCGGCATGGCGGTGCAGCAGCCGGTGGCTGAACGCTGGAAAAAACTGACCAATGTGCCGTTACTCGAAGCCTATGGATTGACCGAAACTTCTCCC
>CAWCBX010000230.1:0-6076 GCA_963793595.1 uncultured Gammaproteobacteria bacterium
GCGGCGTCACAGATATTCGTAAGTACGTTCCGGAGGAACCAGGGAGCCTGCGATCAGTCGTAAATTCTTATCGTCACTGAGACGCGCGGCATCCTGGAAATCGAGAATCATCTTGCCCGCGAGAGTCTGCTTCCAGAACCACTCGTTGAGTTGGAAAGAGGATGGTCGGCCACCATTGGCCAACGCCGCTTCGAAATAAAACACCTTGATATCGTCGATGGTGAAGCGTGCGCGCGATACCGGCGCCATGCCTTTCGGATTCGGCATCGGATCCGGCGAAAGATAACGGTGGATAAATTCGATCGCTGCTTCGGGTGAGAAACCACTGATACCGAAGGAAGTTCTGTTAATGCGGGTTTGAGCCTTATGCCAGATTGGTAGCACAGATAGTGCTTCTGCGATGACCGAATCGGCATCGAGCTTACCCGGAAATCCCCAGTTCAAATCACCCTGCAGATCGCTGGATTCTTCGGCAAAGTCCTGTAACAGGGGTTCCGAGGTGGGCTCATCGAGTAATGCCAGTGCTGCTTTCAGTACCCGCTGTTGCAGTTCAACATCGTTTGGCGTAGCAAACGGACGACCCATTTCAAAGGGTACCCAAAGCGCTCGTGGTGGTGACATCTTGACCACATGCTCGCGCACCAGCGCGACGACGATGGTCGACAAACCTTCATCTTCGAGGAAATGGGCCAGCCCGCTCACGGCGCGCGTGCAATTGGGTCACACCGGTGCCAGAACGACGGTATTCACGCCCAGCGCCAGCATTGATCTGCCGACTTCACGGGCCTTGTCTTCGAGCTCATCAGGATGGGTTGCGCCCATAAACGCGTAATGTGTATCGGCGGCTTTTGCAATGCTGCCGTCGGCTTCCAGTTCGCTTAGCCGGTCCCGCGGTAACATGACATTGATATCCTGCTGGAAACCGGTACGATCAAAATTAACTGAAACATGACTACAGAGAATATCGGAATTCGCGACATCCGCAGCGATGGAGCGATAACCCGCATCATTCGAAAGCATTGGGCGTTGCCCTCGAATGATCAGTCCAGCGGAAGATACGATTGCGACATGTCGCTGATTCGGGGCGACTGCTTTGGTGAATGGTTTGTGTTTATAAGGAATGCATTCCAGTTCAGCCATGTAGCTGCGTTCCGGTTCGGGAATATCGTTAAGCCGTACCATATCAGTAACGCGCACTCCGGCAGCTTGTGCCATCGTTTTTTACGGATGCCCACTGGTATAAATTCATGCAGGTGATGCTAGACGATCAATGTAGCCCGGTCAATCAGGCTAGCTGCCCAACTCTAAAATTCTGCTAATGAAGTGTGGCGGAAGAGCGTGGGAGTCGAACCCACCAGGGACGTGGTACGCCCCTCACCGGATTTGAAGTCCGGGCGCCCCACCGGGGTGCGATCCTCTTCCTCATCAACCTTCATCATCGACCGCGAAAGACAGTCGCGGCGGGACGTCTGATTCGGCGGTGTGTTGCCTAGCCGCTCGGTAAATCCCAGGCGGTCGAAGTACTCTAGTAATTCGATGGCGAAGTTTCGCCCTGTTTTGGTCTGCTCACAATACTCGGCCACGGTAAAGAACCCCTCGGCAGTTCTCTGCTGCCAATGCTTCGGCGACGTACCCTAGTCGCGCCAAATACGCTGTCGGCAGGTAACGGTTCTTTGCCACTACCACCATCTCGCCGATCTTGACCGCGTTCTTCAGCGACGTTTCGAGGATCTTTTTGTCGATCCCCAAGCGCTTCCGCTGCCTGGTGCAGGCTCAGCGGACTACCCGAATCCGGCGCCAACGCTGGCCGCTGCCTGTGCCCAAAGTTGTCGGTCGTGCTCGGAGACCTGAATCACGTGCGATGGCAAATGAAACCGCGTCCCCCGCCGGCCCAGACGCTTTTCGTTCACCAGCTGCCCGGTGGCTTCTTCGAGTATCGGTGTCTCGACATGCGGTTTTAGTGCTAACTGGATGTCCTTGAGACTGGCGCCGGGGAGCTCTGGCCTGGACTGGTGAAAGAGTCCGACCGCCTTTTCGATACGCTCGAGCAAGCCCTGCCATTGCGCTGCGCTGAAGATCCACTGCCGTGGTTGACGACCAATCCGTCTCAGCGAAAGTGATTCGATGATGGCATCCGTTTGCACTGGCGGCAGATTGTGCGAGACAGAGAAAGAGGTTAGCGGCACCCCGACTTCACTGATCTCGGTCAGTGCAGCGAGCACCTCGCCCGGATCACGACGATTCATGGCTTGCAATGCGGCGATTCGGGTCGGCCGAGCACGTCCGCGCTTCGGGGAAAAGGGATCGATTACATGCCCGCCAGCAATCGTGCGTTGGGCTGACTGATCGCGCAGCACGAAACGATCTCCGTGAACGACGAAGGCATCCTGCTCCAGCACCAGTTGCACTAAACCTCGGTCACCCGCGGCAATGGCGCCTCCAGCAAGAACCGCTACGCGTGCCGCGAGACGATCCGCACCGATATGCAAATGCGTCGGCGTCCAGTGTTTCAATGATCTGGGCTCGGAGTCGAGCACGCGCAAATCGACGTCTATTCTTCTGGTCGGCGCGTACAAATTCGAATGCATCAACCAGTTACCGCGATTCACCGAGCCTTCGCTGACGCCACGTCCAGCAATGTTTATCGCGCAACGCTGTCCCGCCTGCGCTCGATCGCTCACTTCGTTGTGCGCCCGAATTCCGCGTACCCGCACCGGTGATCCATCGGCAGATAAAACCAGGCTGTCATCGAGGGTGGCTATACCTGCAAACACCATACCCGTCACCACCAGGCCGACCCCTTTAATGGTAAACGCCCTGTCGATCGCCATCCGAAAATGGCCATCGACAGGGCGCCGGCTTTATGCCTTGCGCCCGCTTGTCGAGATCATTCTTAAGTGCTTCCACGCCCTGGTTGTCCGGCGCGCAGACGGGATACATGGCAAATGCTTCGAGCCCGGCGTTGCCGAGCAAGGTCTCTACCTGCTCCTGGACTTCGAGAATACGGTCGTCGTCGACCCGATCGATCTTGGTTATCGCGACGACACATTGATCGATTCCCAGCAAGTCGAGAATCGCAAAATGCTCGCGCGTCTGCGGCATCACGCCATCGTCAGCCGCTACCACCAGCAAACCCAGATCGATGCCGCCAACACCGGCCAGCATATTGCGGATAAACTTTTCGTGCCCGGGCACATCGACAAATCCCAGGGACGTATGGTCAGGCAACGATTGATAGGCAAATCCCAGGTCAATCGACAGGCCCCGAGCCTTCTCCTCGGGCAAGCGATCGGTATCCGTACCCGTCAATGCCTTGATCAGCTCGGTCTTGCCGTGGTCCACATGGCCCGCCGTTGCGATGATCATGAGATCGTTAGCCCGCGCAGGTTGTCGACAAATTCAGCTTCATCCTCAAGGCAACGCAGATCGAACCACAGCGCATCATCCGCGATGCGTCCGATAACCGGTATCGGTAGTTCACGGAACGTCCTGGCAAGCATCTTTAGCGCTTTGCCAGGACGACGTAGTTCAGGTCGGGTGAGCTTCAGCGCAGCGCTCTCCAGCCTGTCGATTGGCATTGCGCCACTGCCCACCTGACTATGGGTACGGTCGACAGTGACCTGGAAACCTTCACAATAGCCTCGAACGATCGGAGCAAGGCGAGTCGCCAACTGTTCGATCTCTGTTACGTCGCGGGTCAACCAGCGCAGGGTGGGCAGCTCTTCAGCCAGACGCGCCGGATTGGTGTACAGGCGCAGCACCGCATGCAGTGCCGCCAGGGTCACCTTGTCGGGTCGCATGGCGCGGGCCATGGGGTTGCGTTTGATTTTTTCGACCAGGTCACGGCGGCCGGTGATGATGCCGGCCTGTGGTCCCCCGAGGAGTTTATCGCCGCTAAAGGTCACCAGGTCAGCGCCCGCAGCTAATGCCTCGTTGACAGTGGGCTCATGTGGTAAACCATAGTCTTCCAGGTCGACCAGGCTGCCACTGCCGAGGTCAGTTACGAAAGGCAGGTCATGCGCATGTGCGATATTGGCGAGTTCAGCTGCGGAGACGTTTTTTGTGAATCCCTGAATCTCGTAGTTGCTGGTATGAACCTTCATCAGCAATGCGGTTCTGGAACCCATCACCGCTTCGAAATCTTTTGCATGGGTACGATTGGTCGTGCCCACTTCCACCAGCTTGCAACCCGCCCGTGCCATGATGTCGGGCATGCGGAAGGCACCCCCGATCTCGATCAGTTCACCCCGCGACACCGGGACTTCCTTGCGTAATGCCAGGCTATTGAGCGTCAGCATTACGGCTGCCGCATTGTTGTTGACCACGAGTGCTCGTTCCGCCCCCGTCAATTGACATAACAATGCTTCGGCATGCTGGTGACGATCACCGCGCTTACCCGCGACCACGTCGAACTCAAGATTGCTGGCGCCCCGGGCAACTTCAATCATGGCTTCGATCGCAGAGGCGGGTAAAACGGCGCGTCCGAGGTTGGTGTGCAGCACCGTTCCCGTCAGATTGATGACCCGCCGCAACGACGGACGAACCGCCCTGGCGACCTCTTCACCAAGATTGTCGACGAGATCGCCAGACTCGAACGACTGCCCGGCCAGGACTTGATGCCGTGCCGACTCCAGTACATTGCGAGCACAGCGGGTGACGAGGGGAGCGCCATAATCGCGCACAATCGATGCGATATCCGGATCGTTCAAAAGACGATCGACCGACGGTAATTTGTTAGGAGTATCGATAATAGACATGTCGAATCGCACGGACCGAATAGGCTCGACAGTATCGGCTTGCCGCCCGTTTTACAAGCTGTAATGCCACCTCCTGCGTCTATCGGTCCGGGGGATTTCTCGGGACAGTTCAGCCATTTCCTGATTACTGGCTGGCGACGGTGGGTCTCCTGTCCACCTATACCATTTAAGAGCAGGTGAATCTTTGCTGTGCAGATCGGGAGCACAGGCAATTCGATTCAACAATTACCCCACAACTGTGCTCGTCTGATAAATTCAAAAAGGGGCGTTGCTTTATCTCGCAAAGGTAAAATAGTATATTTGGACAACTTTCCGACCCGGGAGGAGCTGAATATGTTCGCACAAGGATTGAAGTTTTCCGTTTCGAGTACTATCACCGGTCTGCTGTTCGCCTACCTGGTTTTCGCTTCCGCAACGGTTGTTGCAAATTCCGAATCCCCGTCTGCCGACGCGGATAAAAAGTCGAAACTGATCGATCTATGGCAGCCTGGCGATTCGGGCCAGCGCATGAATATCCGCGGCCGGGTCACCAGTATCGACGGTACGCCACTGTCCGGTATCAGTATCGATATTCGGCAGCCAGACGGTGACGGCGACTGGATCGAGCAGTACCAGACCACACTGACCACCGATGCGAAAGGGCGCTACCAGTTTGGATCGGTCGTGCCAGAGAGTAATTATTGTGGCGCTCCCCACGTTCGGGTCAAGGTGTACCAGGACGGCTGGCAGTACTTCGATACCAACATCGTGTTCGAGGGCGAAACCGAAGTTTACGAAGAGGACGGCACACCGGTGTTCCTCGAAGAGTCCACCGTGAAGGGTGAAACCATCATGTTCGGACGTTTCGACATCGTCTTATCCCCGGAATAATTCGACCGCTATCGGTATCTAATAAACACACCGTTATTGCGGAATTTCCGTCTCCTGCGGTGTTTATCTGATGCCGACACTAATTCGCGTTGTGCAGGGCGTCGATGCGATCAGCCAGGGGAGGATGCGTGCTCAACAAAGTGGTGATCATCGTCTTGCCACTGATGCCGAATGCCGCCATCTCCCCGGGCAGGTCCTGCGGCTCGTGTGCGGCTGAGAGCCGCTGCAGCGCTGCGATCATTTTGCCGCGCCCGGCAAGGCTTGCTCCACCCGCATCGGCTCGATACTCGCGTCGACGCGAAAACCAGGCGGCAATCATCGCGGCGACGATGCCGAGCACTATTTCGGCAATGATGGAACCGATCCAGAAGCCCGGACCGAGGCCGCGTTCGATACGAAACACCATCTTGTCTACGAGCATGCCGATTACTCTGGAGAAGAATATAACA
>CAWCBX010000231.1:0-3683 GCA_963793595.1 uncultured Gammaproteobacteria bacterium
GCAGTTATCGCAGCAATTCCGGCTTGCGACAAGCCCACAAGAGTTGCATCCTCACAATCGAATCATGATAATGAGCCCGCTTCGGCGAAAAGCTCCAGTATTTCCAACTAATAATAATTCCGCCGATTAACCCCATAGTGAGGATAATTATAATGACTAGTTCCACTTCGACATACAGCAAACTGATAGGACTGTTTTTCATCTTGTGCTTCTCCGGCAGCGCACTGGCCGCAGGATTGCTTTCGCGGCACCCTCGACAAGCAATACTGTGACCGTGATCATGACCTGGTCGCCGATCTGCCGCTCGACCCGGCCGAATGGGTTAACCCCGACACGATCATATTCTCCTACACCCCGGTCGAAGATCCGGCGATTTACGCCAAGGTCTGGGACGGCTTCGTCAAGCACATGTCGGAAGTTACCGGCAAGAAGGTTGTTTTCTTCCCGGTACAGTCCTACGCGGCACAGTATGAAGCAATGCGTTCCGGCCGCTTGCATATCGCCGGGGTTAACACTGGTGGTAATCCGGTAGCCGTTTCCTGTGCCGGCCTGGTGCCGTTTGCGATGATGGCGTCGAAGGACGGTTCCTACGGTTACGAGATGGAAATTATCGTCCCCGCGGGTAGCGATATAAAATCTCCCGCAGATATCAAGGGACGCACGCTGGCTTTCACTTCACCGACCTCAAACTCCGGTAACAAGGCGCCTTCGGCATTGCTCAAGTCGGAATTCGGGCTGGTCAAGGAAGTGGATTTCAAGACAACGTTTTCCGGCAAGCACGATAATTCCGTACTCGGCATCGCCAACAACGATTATGAAGTCGCCGCGGTGGCAAACTCGGTCATGAACCGCATGCTTGATCGCGGGGTAGTGAAACCGGAACAGATTGTTTCAATTTACAAGTCGGCGACCTTTCCGACTACCGGTTACGGCCATGCGCATAACCTGCATCCCGAAGTAGCGGCCAAAATCAAGCAGGCTTTCTTCACCTTCGAATGGGAAGGATCTGATTTGCAGAAAGAGTTTAAAAAGGAAGGCAGCTTTATTGCGATCAACCACAAGTCTGACTGGGACGTGATCCGCAAAATCGACACCGCCAACGGCGTCAGTTACGACTGTAAGTAGTACTTGTCAGCGATTATGGACCGAGCCGCGAAATCTTGTTCGTGGTTCGGTTTATTTTCCCGCTCGCGGAATTTTACTGGGCGGCAAAATGATCATTCATTGGAATAGTTAAATGCTACGACTCGAAAACCTGGAAAAACGTTATCAAACGGGAGATCTCGCGCTCAAGAGCATTAGTATCGAAATTCCCAGGGGCCAGGTGATGGCCCTGATCGGTCCCTCGGGTGCCGGCAAGAGTACCCTGATCCGTTGCGTAAATCGCCTGGTAGAGCCAACCTCCGGCAAGGTTTACCTCGGTGATCTCGAGCTAACCCACCTGGGATCCTCCCAGTTGCGGCGTGCGCGCAGGCGGATGGGCATGATTTTCCAGGAGTACGCGCTGGTGGAGCGTTTAAGCGTGATGGAGAACGTTTTATCCGGACGTCTCGGCTACGTCGGCTTCTGGCGCAGCTTTTTGCGCAAGTTCCCGCAATCGGACATCGACGAAGCTTTCAATCTACTGGAGCGCGTCGGACTCGATCACATGGCCAACAAACGCGCCGATGAATTGTCCGGCGGACAACGCCAGCGCGTGGGTATTTGTCGCGCCCTGATCCAGAACCCCGATTTACTGCTGGTCGACGAACCGACCGCGAGCCTCGATCCGAAAACCTCGCGCCAGATCATGCGCCTTATCTGCGAGCTATGCGATGAACGGCAACTGGCCGCCATCATCAATATTCATGACGTGTTACTGGCACAGATGTTTGCGCGGCGAGTGGTCGGCCTGCAACTTGGTAAGATCGTCTACGACGGTCCGCCGGAAGATTTGACATCCGAAGTGTTGACCGATATCTACGGCGAAGAGGACTGGGAAGCGACCATTGAGCCGGTCAAGGACGAAGACGAGGTTATTGCGGATATCGAGCCGGATTCAAACGTCAGCACATTGAAGCCCGTCTCTTGAATCAGCCCGCCATCAGTCGGCGCTGGCAGCGCCCGCCATTTATCACCAATCCGACACTACGCTGGGGATTATGGGTCGGCGTCGCAATCTACCTCGCACTCGCACTCGGCACCATGGAAGTCGACTGGACCCGGGTGACCGAAGGCGCCTCGCGTGGCAAACGATTTATCATGGCTTTTTTCCCACCCGATTTCCTGTCGCGCTGGGATTCGATCGAGGAAGGCATCCTGGAAAGCCTGTGGATGACGGTCACTTCAACGGTCGTCGGCATCCTGCTGTCTATTCCGGTCGGCCTCGGCGCAGCCAGAAATCTATCCTACCGTCCGGTCTATCTGTTTTGTCGCGGTATTCTTGCGGTGTCGCGAACCTTTCCGGAAATCATTCTGGCGATCTTTTTCGTTAAATTGTTCGGCTTTGGCCCGTTTGCCGGATTTCTCGCGCTCAGCGTCGGCACCATCGGTTTTTACGGCAAGCTGCTGGCCGAGGATATCGAGGACATGGACCCGGTGCAGGCGGAGGCGATTAAATCAGTCGGTGCCAGCTGGCTGCAATGGTTGAATTACGCGGTGCAGCCGCAGGTCATGCCGCGCATGATCGGGCTGGGTATTTACCGGCTGGATATCAATTTTCGTGAATCGGCGGTGGTTGGCATCGTCGGCGGCGGCGGTATCGGCGCCACCCTGCTGACATCGTTTGACCGCTACGAGTTCGATTCCGCGGCCGCCATATTGCTGGTCATCATCGGTATCGTGATGGTGATGGAATACAGTTCCGGCTACATTCGTCGCTGGGTGCAGTAATGCCGACCATTAAACAGACCGACACGAAAATCTGGCAGCGCCGCACTACCCCGCAGCAATTTGCGGTCTGGTTTGGCTGGCTCAGCGGCGTGGCCATTTTTGTCTATTGCTGGCAACTGATATCGGACAAAACCATCTGGTTTTTCGTCACCGACGCACCCAAGCAGGCCGCCGACATGGCTGAACGCATGGTGCCACCGAAATGGTCATATATGGACAGTCTGTGGGGCCCGGTCTGGGACACGATCAACATCGCCACGCTGGGCACGATGATCGCGATAGTCATCGCGGTGCCGGTTGCCTTCTGCGCGGCGCGCAATACGACACCCAGCGTTCATTTCGTGCGCCCGGTCGCGTTGTTTATCATCGTGTCTTCACGTTCGATCAATTCACTGATCTGGGCACTGATGCTGGTGACGCTGATCGGCCCCGGTGTGCTCGCCGGGGTAATCGCCATCGGGCTGCGCTCGATCGGTTTCTGCGCCAAGCTGCTGTACGAGGCGATCGAGGAAATTGACCATAGCCAGGTGGAAGCGATTATTGCCACCGGCGCGGCCAACAGTCAGCAATTGAGTTTCGGCATCGTGCCGCAAATAATGCCCGCCTTTGCCGGTATTTCGGTGTTTCGCTGGGACATCAACATCCGTGAATCGACCGTGCTCGGGCTGGTCGGGGCCGGAGGTATCGGTCTGCAGCTCGACGCTTCGATTTCAACGCTGGCCTGGACCCAGGTTTCGCTGATTTTGCTGGTTATTCTCGCCACCGTCATCGTCAGCGAATGGGTCTCCGCCAAAATCCGTCACGCGATTATC
>CAWCBX010000232.1:0-7146 GCA_963793595.1 uncultured Gammaproteobacteria bacterium
GTTTCCCGGGACCCGCTTTACCTGCTATAGAAATCAGCCTATGAACTACCTGCTCGGTATCGAACGACTCAATAATCGCTATTTTGCAATGCGGCATGGCCATAGCCTGGCCAACCAGCAGGGGATTATCGTCAGCCACCCTGAAAATGGTTGCGATAACTATGGCTTGAGCGAACTGGGACGCGAGCAGGTGCGGGCCAGCCTGCGGCAGAATAACCGATTCGATGCGAAAACCGTGGTTGTTACCTCTGATTTCAAACGCGCCAGGGAATCGGCTGGCATCGCCTTTGAATTGCTTGCCTGCAATGTTTCTATATGCGAGGAACCACGCTTGCGTGAACGTCATTTCGGGGAACTGGAGCTGGCTTCCGACGCTAGCTATGATCAAGTCTGGCAACAGGATGAAGTGAATCCTGACAGCCGGGTCAGGGGTGTCGAAAGTGTCAACCAGGTAATGGCCCGGGTGACCGCAGTGATAGCTGACTATGAGAATCGGTATTCCGCGGCGACCATATTGCTGGTTTCGCACGGCGATGCGTTGCAGATCCTGCAAACCGCTTTCGCCAGGCTCGATGCATCGACCCATCGCCAGCTTGAGCACCTGCATACCGCGGAAATTCGGCAACTGCTGCTGACTGCCAGTAACCGACTCAGCTAACCCTGTATTTTCACAAGATTCCGGCTTAATGTTGCATTTCGTGCCTCTCTCTGGCACTTTTTGTGCATAAAAATCGTCAAACTTTGCTATAAAACTGTTACCCAGTTCAATTGACAGTACTGCCAGTTACCGTAGACTTTTTTAGTCCGCACCAACTGTGACATTATCAAGGACATGTAGTGAGCTTCGATTACAGAGAAATTCGTTCGCGACAACACGCCAGTGAGACCCAGTGGGCTTCCTATAGCGACCTCTTCATGGTGCTGGCTTTTATCTTTTTGATCATGTACATGGTCTCGAGTCTGCGCACCGGCATGATCTCCGTTTCCTCACATGCCGAAATAAAAGAAGTCAAACAACAACTCGAAATCTACGAAACCGTCAAGGACGAATACCTGACGGAGCAAAGCAATGCGCAAGAGAAAAGAATATACAAGGAAATCATTGAACAGATCGCATTGCTCGAAGATGAAGCCTCGGCAAAAAAGAAGCGCCTTTCCACTGAAGCTCAAGAGCAAGCGGAGCGGGAATCGGCGCTGAATCAGTACCAGCAATTGGTGGTAGCGATGATGAATGCCAATACGGTTGCCCGTGCCGAAGCCGTCGAGGAAATGTCATCGCAAAAGCAGCAAAATCAGGAATTACAACAACAGGTCAGCGAGAGTACTGAGAGCCTGGAGTCGTTGCAGCAGCAGTTACAACAGGAAGAAGAAAAGCTGGTTGAACTGCAGAAACGTAACTCCACCGAGTCGAAACAACAGGAACAGAAAATTGAAACACTGAAATCCAGGTTTGAAGAGGATCAAACCAGGCTGGCTTCACTGGAACAGTTTATTCGTAGCGAGGCCCAGGAACGCGAGTCGTTGCAAAAGGCACATGCCGAAGAGGCGCAAAAGCTCGCCAGTAAATATGAAGAGTTGAAGGCGCAGAATGAGCAGGGGCAAAGCCAGGTCGCGACCCTCGCGGAAACGCTCAAGGCCGAAGCGGAAGCGAAGGAAAAACTGGAGCAGTTACACCAGCAACAAACCGAGCAACTTGCGCAAAAATTTCAATCGTTGAAATCCGAGCATGACCAGAGTCTCAGTAACCTGGCTTCGCTCGAGGGTCAGATAGAAAAGGAAACCCGGGAAAAGGCGGCGCTCGAAACACAACATGCGCAGCAAACAAAGAGTTTGCAGGACCAGTTGCAGAAGCTCAACA
The DNA here is from genome assembly GCA_963793595.1 of uncultured Gammaproteobacteria bacterium. Taxonomy (GTDB): domain Bacteria; phylum Pseudomonadota; class Gammaproteobacteria. Next base: position 1,859 of record CAWCBX010000232.1, read on the forward strand.
GCGAGTACGGAGAGAATCAAACCAGGCTGGCGAACCTCGAGCAGGAATTGGAGCAGCGTATCGCCGAGAAACAGGAACTGGAAGCCAGCATGGTTGCACAAACCGAGATGCTGGAAGGTCAGATCGAACAGGAACTCGAGGCAAAAGCGGCACTGGAAAAAACCTATCAGCAAAAGACCCAGGGCCTGCAAAGCCAGTTGCAGGGTCTCGCCAACGAATATGGCAAGAATCAGGACAAGCTTGCGACCCTGCAGCAGGAGTTGCAACAGCGCGCTTCCGAGAAGCAGGCATTGGAAGCAACCCTGATCACGCAGACCGAGATTCTGGAAGGCAAGATTTCCGAACTGTCGGCTGAGCATAATCAAAGTCAGGCCCAACTCGCTGCGCTGGCCCAGTCGCTGGGTAAAGAGGCTGCAGAAAAGAAAGCGCTGGAAGCCTCCCTGGCTGCACAGACAAAAAATCTCGAAGGTAAAATCCAGGAACTGGCACAAAAGCAGGGTGACAGCCAGACCGAACTGGCGACGTTGGAAGAGCTACTAGGCCAGCAGGAAGCCGAGAAAGCAGCGCTGAAAAATGCGACCGCGGCTGAAGTGGCGAGCCTTGAAGACAAGTACAAAAATCTACAGGGCGAATACGATAACAAATTAAATGAAGTCGAATCTCTCGCAGAAAATATCAAGGCGGGCAAGGCGGAGGTAGAGAGTCTTGCGCAAGCGCATCAAGGGCAACTCGATGAGCTCAAAGACAAGTACCAGGGTTTGCAGGAAGAATATGATGCGAACCAGGAAGAAGTTGCGAGGTTGCAGGCGAATCTCGGTGGCGCGGAGGCGGAGTTGCAGGATAAGGGTAAACAACTCGACGAGGCCGAAGCGGGCCTGGCTGCGACAACTGCAGAATTGCAACAGGTGCAGGACGATCTTGGTAATGTAATGGCGGAGTTGCAGGATACTGGCAAACAACTCGGCGAGGCCGAATCTGAGCTCTCCGCGGCTACCGGCGAATTGCAACAGGCGCTAGCCGAGCTTGGTGGCGCACGAGAGGAGTTGGAGAATACGGGTGAGAAGCTCGGCAAGGCCGAGGCCGAACTGGCGGCAACCAGTGGTGAATTGCAAAAGGCGCAGGCTGAACTCGGTGGAACCAGGGCGGACCTGGCGGCGACCAGTGGTGAATTGCAAAAGGCGCAAGCTGAGCTCGGTGGCGCACGGGAAGAGTTGCAGGATAAGGGTAAAAAACTCGACGAGGCTGAAGCCACCCTGGCAGCTACTTCGGGCGAATTGCAAAAAGCGCTGGAACTGGCGCAAGATCGACTGGATGTCGCGCAACGCATCAAGGATAACTTTGAAAAAGCAGGAATTCGCGCCGAGGTCGATAGCGGCACCGGTGACGTGATCCTGGATTTCGGCAAGGACTACTTTGACACCGACAGTCACCGACTCAAGCCTGGTATGAGGCAGACCATTCGTGAAGCAATCCCGGTTTATGCCAATAGCCTGTTCGATAGCGCATCGGCCAACGCCAATATTTCCTCTGTCGAAATAATCGGCTTCGCATCGCCGACCTTCGGTGGTAAGCCGGTAGATCCGACCGAACTTTCGGCTGCGAACCGCAGAGCGGTCAATTATAACCTCGATTTAAGTTACCAGCGCGCCAAGTCGATTTTCGAATATGCTTTCGATACCCGCAAGATCAAGTTCAAGTACCAGGACAGCATGCTGCCGTTAATCAAGGTTACCGGCAGAAGCTTTTTCACCGAAGAGGTCGATCCCGAAGACACGGGTAACCTGACGCGTGAGGAATTTTGTGCGCAATACAATTGCTACGAATCACAACGCGTAATTATCAAGTTTGGACTAACCGAAAAAGAGAACTCGTAATGAATGCAGCTATCGTCGATTTGATCAACCTGGTGGTGCAGTACGCGACCGAATACCTTATGCCCTTGCTGCTGGTCGGTTTCGTCCTCGCGGTAATCATGCGCCTGCTGATCACCGTCACCGTTCATCGTCAGAAACGTTTCGTCAAGGAATTCTGCAAGCGCGTACACCAGGACATCATGGCCAATCCCGAACCCAGGGGTTCTTTTTATAATCACGTCAAAAGATCATTGACGCGCACTTATTTTGAAAATTTCGAGTTACGCGCCCGTTACAAACGCCGCAATGAAGACCACATCATGAGCGTCGGTGACCGGGTGTTTCTAATTCAGGATGGCATCATTCGGCTGATCGATGACTTTCTACAGAACATCAGGTACCTGCGCAAGGAATCGGGGCATCAGCCCGATTTCCACGAGATTTCGAATAGCGTATTTGGTGCTAACCCGGTATTCAACCGGGTGCTGGGCGTGTTTTCGTTGAGTCGAACCAATGACGTACTTAATATAATGCCCAGTATTTTTATCGTCGGCGGCATATTCGGTACCTTTCTCGGTATCATGAAAGCGTTGCCGGAACTGACCGCTATGGACATCACTAACGCCGAGGCCAGCAAGCTTGTCATCGACGCCTTCCTGATCAAGATTTCGTTTGCACTTAGTACTTCGATACTCGGTATCGTGTTATCGATTGTCATGAGCTTCATGAATACCCTGATGTCTCCGACCAACACCTACGTTGAGTTCGTCGACGCTTTCAACAGCGCTTCGGAAATCCTGTGGAACAAGTCGGAGCACAACGAGGTTAGTGATCGCGATTCAAGTCTGAGTGATCGTGAATCCGAAGCCGTGGACGCATTTGATCTGGCGATAGCGAGTCTTCACGCCAAGCGGGCGTGACCGAGCCAGGGCTGGCGCCCTGACTAGCATCCATCCAGAATTGTCAGGGTGCATCTCGCATTGTTACGCCGCAGCGGTTTGACCGGCGCGTATTCTTCGGAGTCGACAAACGCTCGTGCGGCATCCATATCCGGAAACTCGATAATTACCATGCGCGTTGGCGTCCATAGATCGGTTTCGCGCACATCCATATCGCCACCCCGAACTCGATAGACCCCACCGTACTTTTCGGCGACAGGTTTCGCCGAAAAGTACGGTGGGTCTATCGAGTTCGTGGTGGCGATATGGATGTGCGCGAAACCGATCTATGGACGCCAACGCGCATGGTAGACGTTCCGGATATGGATGCCGCCCGAGCCTTTTGTCAACTCCGAAGAATACGCGCCGGTCGACGTGACGATGCGAGATTGCACCTGACAATTCTGGATGGACTAGTGCGGCCCCTTTGCTCGGTCACGCCCGCTTGGCGTGAAGACTCGCTATCGCCAGATCAAATGCGTCAGCGGCTTCGGATTCACGATCACTCAGACTAAATACACAATCACTAACCTCGTTGTGTTCCGACTTGTTCCACAGGATTTCCGAAGCGCTGTTGAAAGCGTCAAGCAATTCAACGTAGGTGTTGGTCGGAGACATCAGGTATTCATGAAGCTCATGACAATCGATAACACGATACCAAGTATCGTGCTAAGTGCAAACGAAATCTTGATCAGGAAGACGTCGATGACAAGCTTGCTGGCCTCGGCGTTAGTGATGTCCATAGCGGTCAGTTCCGGCAACGCTTTCATGATACCGAGAAAGGTACCGAATATGCCACCGACGATAAAAATACTGGGCATTATATTAAGTACGTCATTGGTTCAACTCAACGAAAACACGCCCCAGCACCCGGTTAAATACCGGGTTCCAAATACGCTATTTGAAATCTCGTGGAAATCGGGGTTAATGCCCCCATTCCTTGCGCAGCCTTATGTTCTGTAGAAAGTCATCGATCAGCCGAATGATGCCATCCTCGATCAGAAACACACGGTCACCGACGCTCATGATGTGGTCTTCATTGCGGCGTTTGTAACGGGCGGGTAAGCTGAAATTTTCAAAATAAGTGCGCGTCAATGATCTTTTGACGTGATTATAAAGAAAAATTGCTCAGTTTCGGGATTGGCCATGATGTCCTGGTGTACGCGCTTGCAGGAACTTAACGAAAAGTTTCTGATGAACAGTGACGGTGATCAGCAGGCGCATGATTACCGCGAGGACGAAACCAAAAAATCGCCCAGCAGCAAGGGCATAAGGTATTCGGTCACAGTACTGCACCACCAGGTTGAGATATGAGAAATCGACGATAGCTGCATTCATTACGAGCTATTTTTTCGGTTAGTCCAAACACGATAATTACGCGTTGTGATTCGTAGCAATTGTATTGCGCACAAAATTCCTCACGCGTAGGGTTACCATTGTCTTCGGGATCGACCTCTTCGGTGAAAAAGCTTCTGCCGGTAACCTTGATTAACGGCAGCATGCTGTAGCGTACTGAACTTGATCTTGCGGGTATCGAAAGCATATTCGAAAATCGACTTGGCGCCGCTGCGTCATTTAAATCGAGGTTATAATTGACCGCTCTGCGGTTCGCAGCCGAAAAGTTGGGTCGGATCTACCGGCTTACCACCGAAGGTCGTCGAAGCCGATTATTTCGACAGAGGAACATTGGCGTTGGCCGATGCGCTATCGAACAGGCTATTGGCATAAACCGGGATTGCTTTTCACATGGTCTGCCTCATCCCCGACTTAGTCGGTGACTGTCGGTGTCAAAGTAGTCCCCTTGCCGAAATCCAGGATCACGTCACCGGTGCCGCTATCGACCTCGGCGCGAATCCCTGCTTTTTCAAAGTTATCCTTGATGCGTTGTACGCGACGTGAGTCGATCTTGCGCCAGTTCCAGTATAATTCGCCCCGAGAAGCCATAACTGCCACCTCCTTCAGCCGCGTCGAGTTTTTTACCCCTATCCTGCAACTCTTCCCGTGCGCCACCGTTGTCTTTGCCTTTTTGAGTGCCCGATGATGGTTGCACTTGTCTGGGCGATCCAGCGCTCGCACCTTCCGCATCTGGATCGCAGGGATCATGCTGCAATTCTTCGCCGCTTAACATGATTGTCGACTCACTGGGGACACGCTCGTGGGAGCCTGTGCTTGCTTTGTCGTCTCGGAACAGAACATTTCATCGCCGTCAGTCCTGCGCGCAGAGCTCTTTCAGATGAGGGGGTACGGTCTCCCACATTTCTTCGGGGGCTTCTTTCCCTGACATGTGGCCGAAGCTGAAGATGAGCGAATCGGAGTGCTTGCGCGAGAATTGGCAGTAGGGGTGCGCGTTCCCACCCCAGTGTCGGCGGGCGTGACCGTAGGCCTCTTCTCCTCATGGACAGATCCTCCGCAGCACCGACAAAGCTCTACCATGACCCGCTGCCACGTGGGATCGGCTGATGTGACAATCATAAGCGGCAAAAAGAGGTCTCCAAGG
>CAWCBX010000233.1:0-14522 GCA_963793595.1 uncultured Gammaproteobacteria bacterium
TCCGGGCCGCGATAAAACGTAACCTGGATCTCCTCGTCGGGTTTGTGCAGGGTTATCTGATCGAGCAGGTCGCGAATGCCGAGCACCGGATTGTCGTTCACGGCAACCACGATATCACCGGCGCGAATGCCGGCCCTGTCGGCCGGGCTGTTGATAAACACGCCGACGATCAACGCACCCTTGATACCGGGATTACCGGTCGCCATCGCCGACTGTGCGGTTATCTCGGTGCCTTCCACACCAAGCCAGCCGCGGCTGACTTCGCCGAAATCGATAATTTGCTGCATGATGTCTAGCGCCAGCGAAATCGGTATTGCGAAGCCAATCCCCTGGGCGCCAACCGTCTGGCTGAAGATCGCGGTGTTGATGCCGATGAGTTCCCCGCGCGCGTTGATCAGTGCGCCACCGGAGTTGCCCGGGTTGATAGCGGCGTCGGTCTGGATGAAATTTTCGAAAGTATTGAGGCCGATACGATTGCGCCCGGTGGCGCTGACGATACCCATGGTCACGGTTTGCCCGACGTTGAGCGGGTTGCCGATCGCAAGCACAACATCGCCGACACGAATCGCCTGCATGTCGGCGATCCTGATGCCGACCAGTCCGGTAATGGGAATCTGCAGGATAGCGATGTCAGTATCCTTATCTTCTCCGATCAATACTGCCTGGCTGCCGCGCCCATCCGCCAGTGAAATCAGGATTTCATCGGCGCCGTTGATGACGTGCTGATTGGTCAGAATATAGCCGTCAGCGCCGATGATGACACCGGAACCCAGGTTGGTTTCATTATGGCTGCGCTGGCGTCGCTTGAGCTGGTCGCTGAAAAGCTGGCTGAAAATCGGGTCGTCGAGTAACGGGTGCGGCTTTTCGATGACTGTTTTAGAGGTATAGATCGTGACTACCGATGGGGCTGACGAAGTTACCGCGTCGGCGTAGGAAAACACCACGGGCCCGCCAGCCGAAAAGGCTTGTCCCGGCGCTGTCGATGACGTCAGAAATGCCAGGATTTCATCTTTGTTGCGGTCGCTGGAAGTCACCAGGTAGATAGCCGCGAGGGCAAGTCCGATCAATCCGAATTGAAATAAAAAGCCGGCGACTTTGATTAGTTTCATCAGCCGATAGTATCATAGCGTTCGAGACACGGAATCTAATGCCATGCAATTAAAAAAACTCTGCGAGTTCTGCGACGAGTACCTGAAAGTTGATGAATTTAATGACTATTGTCCGAACGGGCTGCAGGTCGAGGCAAATTCCGAGGTTGAGAATATTGTCTGCGGGGTGACCGCGAGCCAGGCATTGATCGAAGCGGCAATTGAGCAGGGCGCCGACACGCTGATTGTTCATCATGGTTATTTCTGGAAGGGCGAATCTCAACCGATAACCGGGTACAAGGGGAGGCGTATCAGCAGTCTGATAAGAAACAATATCAACCTGCTCGCATTCCACCTGCCCCTGGATGCGCACCCGGAGGTCGGCAATAATGTGCAACTCGGCAGGATTATGGACTGGAATATAAGCGCAAGCTTTGGTGAGCAGAACCTGGTGCTCGAGGGCAGGTTGCCGCAGGCGCAGACACTGGCTGAAGTATCGCAGCAGCTAGAAGCCAGGCTGGCCACACGTGCGCTTCCAATCAGCGCCGGTGATCATCCGATTGAACGGATCGCCTGGTGCACCGGTGCGGCGCAGGGATTTATCGAAGTCGCCGCCGAACGTGGTGTGGATGCCTTTGTCAGTGGTGAAATTTCGGAACCTACTTTTCACCTGGCGCGCGAAATGGGGATCCATTATATCGCCGCCGGGCATCATGCCACCGAGCGTTACGGGGTGCAGGCGCTGGGGAAAATCATCGCCGAACGGTTTGGCGTCAAACAGCAATTTATCGATATTCCGAATCCAGTCTGAGCGTAGCCGGGAAAAGTAAGCGAAAAGCGTGTCGAATCGTGGATTTAAGTGCCGAAGCCTCTCGACGAAAAAGTTAAAGTAAGCTATGCTAGCGGCCGTTTTTTATGTCCGGGGAAAGGGTCTTTTCAACCCGGAACTCTAATATTCACTCGGGGAAGAAGTCGAATGTCTTCAGATGATGCAGATAATAGCCGGCGGCGCTTTTTGACCGCGGCGACGGTGGTCGTTGGAGCTGTAGGCACAGCCGCGGTGGCGGTGCCATTTCTTAGCAGCTGGAGTCCAAGTGCGCGCGCAAGATCAGCCGGTGCTCCGGTGGAAGCAAACATTAGCAAGCTCGAACCCGGGCAGCAGATTATCGTCAAGTGGCGTGGCAAGCCGGTCTGGGTAGTCCGCCGGGACGAACAGGCGCTCGAGACGCTGCCCAGGGTTGATGATCTGTTGCGCGATCCGAATTCAGATGACAGCAAGCAACCCGAGTATGCGAAGAATGAGTATCGCTCGCGCAAGGCCGAGTATCTGATCGTCGAGGGTATCTGTACCCACCTCGGTTGTTCGCCTACCTATGTGCCTGAAATAACCGCGGATTTCGAGGGCGGCTTCTTTTGCCCCTGCCATGGCTCCAAGTTCGATTTTGCCGGTCGAGTATATTCGGGCGTGCCGGCGCCAACCAATTTAACCATTCCACCGCATTACTTTGTTAATGACGACGTGATTCTGATTGGTGAGGATGGAGTAGCCTGATGAGCGATAAAAATACGAATAACGGTTTGCTGGGCTGGATCGACGCGCGTTTCCCGTTGACCAAGATGTTCGAAGAGCATCTATCCAAGTACTACGCACCGAAAAACTTCAACTTCTGGTATTTCTTCGGTTCGCTGGCGTTGCTGGTGCTGGTGATCCAGATCGTTACCGGCATTTTTCTGACCATGCATTACAAGCCGGATGGTGATTTGGCGTTTAGTTCGGTCGAATACATCATGCGCGATGTCGACTGGGGCTGGTTGATTCGTTACCTGCACTCTACCGGCGCCTCGGCGTTTTTCATTGTCGTCTATCTGCACATGTTCAGGGCGTTGATTTATGGCTCTTACCAGAAACCGCGCGAACTGATCTGGTTATTCGGCATGTTTATTTTCCTCGCCCTGATGGCGGAAGCTTTCATGGGCTACCTGTTGCCCTGGGGACAAATGTCCTACTGGGGTGCGCAGGTCATTATTTCGCTGTTCGGTGCAGTGCCGGTGATCGGTGATGATCTGACCCTGTGGATTCGGGGCGATTTCGTGGTTTCCGACGCGACCTTGAATCGTTTCTTCGCGTTGCATGTGGTCGCCGTACCGATCGTACTGCTGATGCTGGTGGTGATGCACATTCTGGCACTGCACGAAGTCGGCTCGAACAATCCTGACGGTGTCGAAATCAAGAAGAACAAGGATGAAAATGGTATTCCGCTAGACGGTATCCCGTTCCATCCTTATTACTCGGTCAAGGATCTGGTCGGCGTCGTGGTGTTCCTGATACTGTTTAGCGTGGTAGTGTTTTTCATGCCGGAAATGGGCGGTTATTTTCTCGAGCATGCTAATTTTGTGCCGGCCAACCAGTTCAAGACGCCTGAACATATCGCCCCAGTGTGGTACTTCACGCCTTTTTACGCGATTCTGCGTGCAGTTCCAGACAAGCTACTCGGTGTCATCGCGATGTTCTCGGCTATCGTCGTATTGTTCCTGTTGCCCTGGATAGATCGCGGCAAGGTCAAATCGGTGCGTTATCGCTCGACTGCTTTCAAGTGGTTGATAGTTATGCTGGTCATCAGTTTCATCGGACTGGGTTACCTCGGTGCTTTGCCGGTGTCTGAAACCCGCACCCTGTTCGCAAGACTGTTTAGCGTGGGTTACTTTGGATTCTTTTTAGCTTTATGGTGGATCAGCAAAAATGAAACCACCAAACCGGTTCCAGAGAGGGTGCGATAATGCTTAAACTTCTGATTATTATCACCGGTTTATTGCTGCCGACCTTGAGTTGGGGTGCCGGCGGTGGGCACACATTCCCGCAGGATAAGATTGAGATCGACTGGGACGACAAGGCTGCGATGCAACGTGGTGCGCGCACCTTTGTGAATTATTGCATGAGCTGCCATTCGGCTGCCTATTCGAGATTCAACCGGGTCGGCGAAGATCTTGGTATTTCTGATGATCTGGTGCGTGAAAATCTGATCTTCACCACCGATATTAATGGCGATAAGACCAAGGTTGGTGAATTGATGAAGACCACGATGACGCCCGCCTACGCGGAGCAGGCCTTCGGTACCGCGCCGCCGGATCTTTCGCTGATTGCGCGCTCGCGCGGGGTTAACTGGTTGTACAACTACCTGCGCGGATTTTACATCGATGAAAGCCGTGCCGGACTCGGCATTAACAACGGTGTCTTTAGCAATGTCGGTATGCCCCATGTATTAGCCGAGTTGCAGGGGCTGCAGATTCCAAAATACAAAACCCAGAATGATGGTCATGGCAACGAGCAAGAAGTTATTGTTGGTTTTGATATCATCAAGCCGGGTACTTTGACCAAATCTGAATATGATCAAACCATTTACGATTTGGTGGCATTCCTCGATTATCTCGCGGAACCATACAAGCAGACACGCAAAAATGTTGGTACCGGTGTCATTATATTTCTATTTGTCTTCCTGATTCTGGCTTATGCGCTCAAAAAAGAATACTGGAAAGATGTTCACTAACCAAGGATTCATAATATGTCCGTAGTAGCTAATCGCCGCTCGGTGATGAGTTGCTTTTCTTCTCCGATCGACCCGGAGTGTCACCGTGCGCGTATTGTGCTTGCGGAAAAAGACATTACGGTTGAGATTCATGATGTAGATACCAATAATCTGCCAGAAGACTTGCTCGACTTAAATCCCTATGCAACCGTTCCTACCATGGTTGATCGCGACCTCGTGTTATATAACGCGCGGGTGTTGATCGAGTATCTGGATGAACGCTTCCCCCATCCGCCCCTGATGCCGGTTGATCCGGTTTCACGTGCTAAAACTCGCCTGGCCCTGTTCCGCATCGAAAGCGACTGGTTCAGTCTGCTCCCCGACATTGAGCGTGGCACCGAGAAAAGGAAAGCCCAGGCCAAGAAGGCGCTTACCGAAAGCCTGATCAATTCAGCCGACGTGTTTGCTGCGATGCCTTATTTCCTGTCTACCGAATTTAGCCTGCTGGACTGCAGCATCGCCCCGATACTGTGGCGTTTGCCCTATTACGGGATCGAGCTTCCACCTACTGTCAAACCTATCACCGCTTATATGAAACGGGTTTTCTCGCGGCCTTCGTTTCAGGCCAGCCTCTCCGAGCAAGAGCGGGATATGGTCGCCTGACGCGCTGTACCGATGACCTCCAGTAAGCCTTATCTGGTTCGAGCTTTATACGAGTGGATACTGGACAACGACACGACGCCTTACATCCTCGTCGACACCAGTAGCGACCAGGTATTGATTCCGGCGGGGATTGCCAGCGATGGCAAGGTCGTACTGAATCTTTCCCCAACAGCTATTCAGAATCTCGAAATGACCAACGAGCATGTTTCTTTTTCAGCGCGTTTCAACGGTGTTGCGGAAGATTTGTACTGTCCTGTCTCGTCGCTAATGGCGATTTATGCGCGCGAAAATGGCGAAGGTATGATGTTTCCTCCCGAAGAATCCGACGGCGATACTCGGCCGCCAGGCGGAGACGACAAGCCCAAAGGTCCTACTCTCACTGTCATCAAGTGACGCCGCCCAAAGCGGCGTCATCCCGGAAAGTGCGCAGCACTTATTCGGGATCTACTCGGCGTAGAAGGCGTTCTGGATCCAGTCGATGTGATTGCTGCCGTCAGCCTGGCGTTGGATTAGCAATGCGTCGAAGCGCATCGCCTGATTGGCGAGGTGTTTATGAGACGCGATATAGAAGAGGGCGGTTTTGATGATTTTGCGCTGCTTGGCTCGAGGGATTGACGCGGCGGCACCACCAAACAACCGCGATTTCCTGAACTTGACCTCGATAAAGCAGAGTGTGTCGCCGTCGCGCATGACCAGATCGATTTCGCCGAAGCGGCAACGATAGTTGGGTTGCAGCAAAACCAGGTCATGTAGCTGCAGGTAGTCCCTGGCCTGATCTTCGAAACGCAATCCTTTGCGCAGGTTTTTACTCATTGATTTATGGCGGTAATCCGGGAGTGAGACTCGAGGTGTCGGGAGTTTGCAAAAGCCTGGTTCTGCCTTTTTCATAGGTTGCCATCAGCAGCGACCGTTTCACCCGCCCGGTTTTGTCGACCGACAGCAGCCCGGTATTATGCCTGATCGATTCGGTGGGATTGATCATCAGGCGGCGCAGTGACGGAATCATGCGATAAGCGTCGATGCCCAGTGCAAACAGGCGGCTGAAACGTTGACTTGAGTCGGGCCAAAGACGACTGACATGCTGGTGGTCGGTATTGCTGCTGTTGTCGAGCATCCATGGGATATCTACGAACAGGATCTCATTCAGATCGCGATCATCGTCGGGATTGGCGTTGCTCGAAGAGATATGTGAAGTTGCATATACCGGCAAATCTTGCGCATGATGGAACTTGAGCTGTGGTTTGATCAACCTGGCCTGGCGTGAATTTGCGGCAATAAAAACCATATCGACGTCCTGGCGCCGCCGCGCTTCGAATTTTACCTGCTCCTTTATCACCTGCTGCAGGATGCTTTTGCGATGATTGCTGGTGGTCAGGTTGAGCAGATTTTTGATTGCCTGGGAATAGTCGTTCTTTTTCGCCGGGTAAACCGAGCTGCCGACCACTTGCCCGCCGAGCAATTCAAAGCGTTTGGTAAAAGCCCGTTGCAGTCGATAACCCCATTCGGTGTCAGGCACCAGCACGATCGCATGGTGCTTGCCCTGGGCCTGCGCGTAGTCAGCGATTTGCTCAGCTTCGTCCTCTGGGCGCAGTCCGAACTGATAGAGGTTTAGCCCGGCTTCGGCGTCGTCGTTGCCATAGTTCAAGGTTAGAGTTGGTACTTCGAGTTCTTCGCGTTGCTGCAGCAGATCGATCAAATCCTTGTCAATCGGGCCAACGATGAAATCCGCGCCATTTTGAATCGCCTGCTCGTATTGCAGGTTAAATTCTGCAGGGTCTGAGCTGGCATTGATAATCTCAAGCTCGGCAATCTGGTCGGGGTCCTGGTAGTAGGCATAGAGAAAACCGTTTTGAATCGCATCGGCAACTTTTTCGAGCCGTCCGGAAAAGGGCAGCATCAAGGCGATACGAGTGGGGTTTATATAAATTCGCTTGCTTTCTTCCAGCAGGTTGATGGCGTAGCTGGGAGCCGCCGCATGCTCGCCGTAGCGTTGATACCATTGATCGATCCAGGGTTCCATCTTGACCGGTAGCATGTTCGAACGGCGTGCGATCAGGTTGAGCTCCAGCCAGCCGCGTACCTCAACGGTTTGCTGCTCAGCCAGTGCGCGGACCATCGCCGATTCGGTGATACGGTTAAGCGCATCCCAGATGAAATCATTATTGCTTTCGATTTCCTGCGGAGCCTTCAAAAACTGGCTTATCTGCATTCTTAATTTTGCACTTTCCAGTGGCTTGCCGATTGCCAGCACGCCACGTGAACGGATATTGAGCGCCAGCGCCTTGTAACGATAATCAATGATTTCTTCGATCTTCGGCAACGCCAGCAGGCTCTGGTAAATCTTGCCCTGGCCAAGGTAACCACCCGCTTTTACGGTTTCCTTGTTTTGCAGATCCTGCAGCAGGATATCCTGCTCGTTGAGTGCATCAAAAAAGGGATCGATTTCATCATAGAAGCCCCCGTAGTAGTACATCAATGCAACCTTGACCAGAAACGCCGAGCGTTCGGGCTGGATGCTCGATTGTGCTAGCTTGTCATACAACACCGCTGCCTCGAGCCATTGTTCGTCAACCTCGTAGGCGAAAGCCTGGATAATATCTTCCTCGGTGGACGTTAAAATCCCATCGTCCGAGTCTGCCCCGGTGCCTGAAAAAGCTGGGTCGGTTTCGCCGGCCTGTTGTCCGGGTGGCCCCGATTGGCAGGCAACAAGCCCCAGGGCAAGTGTCAGCATGAGCAGGATTGAACGAGGCGTTGTCATCGATGGGTCAATGTGATTCGAAGCGGAGGTCAAACGATTTCTGTAACAGGCTAATAGTGTACACTCTTTTGAATGACCGGCGTACTCTATATTGTTGCTACTCCAATCGGCAATCTCGATGACATCAGCCTGCGTGCAATCGCGACGCTCAACGCCGTTGAATTGATTGCCGCCGAGGATACCAGGCATAGTAAACGCCTGTTGAATCACCTCGGTATCGAAACGCGCATGATTTCCTGTCATGAGCATAATGAAACAGCACGCAGTGGGGAAATTATTGAAAAGCTTGCGGCAGGCAGTGACGTTGCGCTGATATCGGATGCGGGTACGCCGCTGATTTCGGATCCCGGATACAAGCTGGTATCCGCGGTGCAGCAGGCAGGCATTCGAGTTTCGCCGATTCCAGGGGCTAACAGTGCAATAGCAGCCCTGAGTGGTGCCGGATTGCCAACCGATAACTTCCATTTTTACGGGTTTTTATCATCCAGAGCCAGGCAGCGAGGCGCTCAGCTGGAAGCCTTGCTAAATCTCCACGGGACCCTGGTGTTGTTCGAGTCCAGCCATCGTATCGAAGCTCTGTTAGAGCAAATAGCGCAGGTGTTCCCGCAAAACCTTTGCGTGGTGGCCAAGGAACTGACCAAGTTACACGAGCAGTTTTTGCGCGGCAGCGCGGCGCAGTTACTGCTACGACTGGGGGATGATCATGCGTTGACCAAAGGCGAGTTTGTAGTGCTTATTGATAACCCGGTGAATGCAGAGGATAAGCATCTGAATACCGGCGATGTTGAGATGTTAAAAATTCTTCTCGACGAAGTATCCGTCAAAATTGCGGTAAAAATTGCCACCCGTTTGACGGGAAAAAAGAAAAATGAGCTTTATCAACAGGCGCTGGAATTGCGTAATGAAACCGAGCCCGGTGCCACCAGCTAGTCGATATAATTTAATAAGTACCTGATATTTCAGCAGATAGCTATCGCTAAAAACCATTCCCCTAACAGGCGCTGGTTGAAAATTTCCCCTGCTCGCCTGCTACCTGCAGCAAACTGGTCGGTTTTTTGCATACCGATAAATGATCGTATTGAATGACCGCGCCTGGCAGGCGTCCAGGACGATTACCCGGCAGTGGAATAATTTATATGTAGATAAATTTATTTTGCGAACGAAATTTAAAGGTCATCGTCTAAAATTTAACTATGCTTATGCATAACCACAAAACGAACGAATGTTAATCCAGTCAGGCGGCGCCTGATCAACATGATGCGATTCGCAGGGTGCCGATCCTGATCCGATATTTAAGGAATAGGTAGCCCAAATGAGCATTTTCGAAAGTTATCAGCAACGCTTCGACCAACACCTGCAGGAAGAGTACTCGCTGCAGGAATACCTCGACCTCTGTAAGCAAGATCCCCTGGTTTACGCGACCTCGGCGGAGCGCATGCTGGCGGCAATTGGTGAACCCGAACTGATCGATACCTCCCAGGATACGCGGCTCAGCCGCATTTTTTCCAATAAATTAATCGCTCGTTATCCAGCCTTTCCCGAATTCTACGGCATGGAGGATGCGATCGAACAAATCGTGTCCTACTTCAAGCATGCGGCCCAGGGACTGGAAGAAAAGAAACAGATTCTCTATCTGCTGGGCCCCGTGGGGGGCGGTAAGTCATCGCTGGCCGACCGGTTGAAGGTGTTGATGGAGAAGATGCCAATTTATGCGATCAAGGATTCCCCGGTGTTTGAATCACCTTTGGGATTGTTTGATGTCGATGAAGATGCCGAAATCCTGGAGCAGGATTTCGGCATCGCCAAACGCTATCTGAACAAGATCATGTCGCCCTGGGCGGTCAAGCGACTCAATGAATTTGGTGGTGATATCACCAAGTTCAAGGTGGTCAAGCTACAGCCTTCGATTCTGAACCAGACAGCGATCGCGAAGACCGAACCCGGTGACGAGAATAATCAGGATATTTCGGCCCTGGTGGGCAAGGTTGATATTCGCATGCTCGAACATTATGCGCAAAACGATGCCGACGCATATAGTTACTCGGGAGCCCTGTGTCGCGCCAACCAGGGATTAATGGAATTCGTCGAAATGTTCAAGGCACCGATCAAGGTATTGCATCCGTTGTTGACCGCAACCCAGGAAGGTAACTACAACGGCACCGAGGGGCTATCTGCGTTGCCGTTTGAAGGTACGATACTCGCGCATTCGAATGAATCGGAATGGCAGGCCTTCCGCAATAACAAGAATAACGAGGCCTTCCTCGACCGCGTATACATAGTCAAGGTGCCTTATTGTCTGCGGGTATCCGAAGAAATACATATCTATGACAAGTTGCTGCACAACAGTTCTCTGGCAGACGCCCCCTGTGCACCCAGCACGCTGGAAATGCTGGCGCAGTTCAGCGTGTTGTCGCGCCTGATCAGCCCGGAGAATTCGAGTATTTACTCGAAAATGCGTGTCTACGACGGCGAAAGTCTCAAGGATACAGATCCCAAGGCAAAGTCTTACCAGGAGTATCGCGATTACGCCGGCGTCGATGAAGGTATGAATGGACTGTCAACCCGTTTCGCCTTCAAGATCCTGTCGCGTGTGTTCAACTTTGACCAGACCGAGGTCGCCGCCAACCCGGTGCATTTGCTCTATGTGCTCGAGCAACAAATAGCGCGTGAACAGTTCCCGCAGGATTTGCATGAGCGTTACCTTGAGCATATCAAGGCCTTCCTGGTACCCAACTATGTCGAGTTTATCGGTAAGGAAATACAGACCTCCTATCTCGAGTCTTACTCGGAGTATGGGCAGAACATATTCGACCGCTATGTAACCTATGCTGATTTCTGGATACAGGATCAGGAATACCGCGATCCGGAGACCGGTGAGAACTTTGGGCGGGCGTCGCTCAACGAAGAGCTGGAAAAAATTGAAAAGCCTGCCGGTATTTCCAATCCCAAGGATTTCCGTAACGAAGTGGTTAACTTCGTGTTGCGGGCGCGTGCGCAAAATGATGGCAATAACCCGGACTGGGTGAGCTACGAAAAGCTGCGTACGGTGATTGAAAAGAAAATGTTCTCCAATACCGAGGAATTGCTGCCGGTCATATCGTTCAGCGCCAAGGCCTCCGAAGAAGATGAAAAGAAACACGCCAACTTTGTTTCACGAATGGTCGAAAAAGGCTATACCGAGAAACAGGTGCGCCTGTTATGCGATTGGTACCTGCGCGTCAGGAAGTCTTCGTGAATGTCGGGGAAGCAGTTTTAGAGATCTGACATGGCGCAACTTATCGATAGACGGCCGAACTCGAAGAACAAGAGCACGGTAAACCGACAGCGTTTTTTGCGGCGCTACAAAACGCAAATTAAAAAAGCCATCTCGGAACAGATTTCGGAACGCTCGATCACCGACATCGACAAGGGCGAGAGCGTATCGATCCCGACCCGTGATATTTCAGAACCTACTTTTCGCAGCGACAAGGGTGGTGTGCGCGATGGGGTTTATCCGGGAAATAAGGATTTCGTCCAGGGTGACAGGATAAAACGTCCGCTAAACCAGGGCCAGGAAAAAGGCAGGCGCGCCAGCGACAACGGTGAAGGCGAGGATGATTTCGTATTCGAAATCTCCAGGGATGAGTATCTCGACATGTTGTTTGACGAACTCGAGCTGCCCAACCTGCAAAAAAACCAGCTGAAGAAAATGACCAAAAGCAAGACCGTGCGTGCCGGCTATACCAATGATGGTGTGCCGACGAACATCAATATTGTGCGCTCGTTGCGTTCATCTTTATCGCGCCGCGTCGCCATGGGCGCGGCACCGAGAAAGCGTCTACATGAACTCGAAGCCGAACTGCAGGCACTGGAGCAGGAGATAGGCGGAGACGAATCGAGGCGGCTTGAACTGCAACAGGATATCGAAGCCCTGCGCAAGCGCATACGCAAGATCCCGTTTATCGACACTTTCGATTTGCGTTTCAATAACTACGTGCAGCGGCCGGAGCCTACTTCCCAGGCAGTCATGTTTTGCCTGATGGATGTGTCGGGTTCGATGGATCAGGAAACCAAGGATATCGCCAAGCGGTTTTACATTCTGCTGTATCTGTTTTTAACCCGCAGTTACCGCGACGTAGATGTGGTTTATATCCGTCATCACACCCAGGCCAAGGAAGTCGATGAAGAAGAATTTTTCTATTCACGCGAAACCGGGGGCACCATTGTTTCCAGCGCGCTGGAGCTGACCCGGGATATTATCGCGCAGCGTTACCCGGCGACCGACTGGAATATTTATGCTGCCCAGGCTTCTGATGGCGATAACTGGAACGATGACTCGCCGGTTTGTGAGCAGATCCTGGCTAAACAGCTGTTACCGGAATTGCGTTACTTCGCTTACGTAGAAATTACCAAACGCGATCACCAGGGTCTATGGGAGCATTACACGCACCTGCTGGATAATCATGATAACTTCGCCATGCAACATATCCGCGAGCACGACGATATCTACCCTGTTTTTCGCGAATTTTTCAGGAAGCAGACGCAATGAGCGAACCAATCTCGACCGGGTCAGAGTGGACCTTCGAGTTGATCGAGCAGTATCACGCTGAAATTGCGGCGCTTGCCGAAGAGTTTGGACTCGACACTTATCCCAACCAGATTGAATTGATCACCGCCGAGCAAATGCTCGATGCCTACGCCAGTATCGGCATGCCAATCGGTTATAGTCACTGGTCGTTTGGCAAACATTTCATTAGCAACGAGCAAAAGTATCGGCGTGGTCATATGGGCCTCGCCTATGAAATTGTGATCAATTCAAATCCCTGTATCGCGTATTTGATGGAAGAAAATACGATGATGATGCAGGCCCTGGTAATAGCGCATGCCTGTTTTGGCCATAATTCCTTTTTCAAGGGAAACTACCTGTTTCAGGCCTGGACCGACGCTGAAGCGATAATCGACTACCTGGTATTTGCCAAACGCTACATAAGTGAATGCGAGGAACGCTACGGTATCGAAGAAGTTGAAAATCTGCTCGATTCCTGCCATGCGCTGCAAAACCATGGCGTCGATCGCTACAAGCGACCCAGCCCGATATCGATGCGCGAGGAACAGGAGCGAATGAAGGAGCGGGAGGCTTACCTGCAGTCCCAGGTCAATGATTTATGGTACAAAACCGTGCCGCAGAAAGAGGCTGAAAAGGAAGCGAATACGGAGCCCAATTTTCCGGCGGAACCGCAGGAGAATATCCTCTATTTCATCGAAAAGAATGCGCCTTTACTGGAGCCCTGGCAGCGCGAAGTGGTGCGCATAGTGCGAAAGATCGGCCAGTATTTCTATCCGCAACGTCAAACCCAGGTGATGAACGAGGGCTGGGCCTGTTTCTGGCATTATCACTTGATGAATGCCCTGTATGATCGTGGCAAGGTTACCGATGGTTTTATCCTCGAGTTCATTCAAAGCCACACCAACGTGGTGGCGCAACCGGATTTCGATAGCGAGTATTTCAGCGGTATCAATCCCTATGCGCTGGGTTACGCGATGATGACTGATATCAAGCGAATTTGTGTTGATCCGGATGAGGAGGACCGCAGATGGTTTCCTGACATTGCCGGTTCGGACTGGCAGCAGACACTCGATTTTGCGATGCGCAATTTCAAGGATGAGAGTTTTATCTCGCAGTTCCTGTCACCGCGGCTGATTCGTGAATTCAAGCTATTTTCGATTCTCGATGACGAACAGCAAAACGAGCTCGAAGTGACCTCAATTCACAACGACGCCGGTTATCAACACATCCGCCAGGCCCTGTCCAACCAGTACAACCTGAGCATGAACGAGCCCAATATCCAGATATTCAATGTCGATATCAGGGGTGATCGTGCGCTCACATTGCGACACATTCCGCACAATGGTGTTCCTTTGGCGGATACCCGCGAACAGGTGTTGAAACATTTGCGTCGGCTATGGGGATTTTCAGTCAAGCTGGAAACGCTCGATGCCGAGGGTAAGGTGACAAGAACCGAGGAATGTGCAGTCTGAAACGGCTTAACCGCCCTTGATCGGGGGCAGTAATACGACGTCGTCGTCGGCTTGTATCATGGTATCGGCGTAAGCCTCTCGCGAAACCTTTTCGTCGTTTACGATGACCAGATAAGGTTTATCGGCCGGTATCGGCACGCGCTGTAACAAGGTTTCCAGGCTGGCGCCTTCATCGATGCCAATTTTGCATTTATTGAAGGAGCTGCCGGCGGGCAGGAAGTGACGCAGCCCGCCAAACAGGGTAACCGAAATTTCCATGCAAAATGAAGCCGGCAGCGTTGGTTTTAATTCAGACCGAGTCGAGCCAGCGTAGCGGCGGTGGGCACGCCTTCCGCGTCCCAGCCGCTTAGTTCGTAATACTCGGGCAGCATTTCATCGAGCCGGCAGACCAGACCCTTGCCGGTACCGACGTCGGCCGGCTCTTCAAGAATACGTTTGGGCAACAGATGAAGTTCAAGGAGCGGCTACATA